>NZ_JBEPYQ010000023.1:0-75030 GCF_041641335.1 Cohnella sp.
GGTCGGAAACCGCCCAGGCGCCCTGACTAACGGTCTGGCAGACCGTTAAAGGGTCGGAAACCGCCCAGGCGCCCTGACTAACGGTCTGGCAGACCGTTAAAGGGTCGGAAACCGCCCAGGCGCCCTGACTAACGGTCTGGCAGACCGTTAAAGGGTCGGAAACCGCCCAGGCGACCTGACTAACGGTCTGGCAGACCGTTAGGTAGGAGGGGTTGTGGAGTCGTACTGGATAACGTTGTAGGTGGCGGGCCAATTCGAGAATTTGTTCGATGAAATTATTACATTTTTGAACATCCATGGTATATTAATCACAAAAGCGTGTGAAGCACACCGCTCTAGTTCCCAATCTGGGACTAGGGCGGTTATTTTTTTAATGAGGAGAGTGTGAGGCATGGAGAATCAATTTGAAACGGAGTATCGTGCGTGGTTGGACCGGCATATTAGCGAAAGTCGCGGGGAACGCCTTCGTAGAATTAAGGAGCGTCATGGGTTCGGGGAAAGGGTTTTTCTGGAACATACTTGGTGGCCGGTTGTAGGGAATTTCGATCATCTATATCCCGAGTATGAATTTATCGATGCCGAAGGTAAGTACTGCTATATGGACTACGGTTATATCCGGTTTCCGGAACCGACTTGCATTGAGTGTGACGGTTTCGGTTCTCATGTTCGCGATATTGATCGCTACACATTCACGCGCGGTTTGGACAGGCAGAATGAAATTGTCCTTGCAAATTGGAACATTCTAAGGTTCTCTGTTGACAAGTTAAAAGAGGATCCAATCGATTGTCAAAAGTATATCCGAAGAATGATGGAAGAGTGGTACGGAAAGACGCGGCATGAGCTGCTTGAGCTTCCTATATATCAGAGGGAGATCGTTCGTCTCGCGATTCGTTCGCTGGGCACGTTCACTATCGAAATGGCGTGTGCCTGCCTGGGGAGAAAAGAAAAGTTCGTAAGAAATGAACTACGACAACTTATTGAAAAACAGATTTTGGAGAAAGCGTCCGGAACGATGCGAATTCATTCTTATCGTTTGGCTATTCGGTATTTCATGCAGTAATTTTGGATGGCGCGGCTAAGTTCCGGCAGACGGTTAATTGCGGAGGACCCGCCCAGATGGTTCGGATAACGGTCTGCCAGACCGTTAAAGGGCCGGGACCCGCCCAGATGGTTCGGATAACGGTCTGCCAGAACGTTAAAGGGTCGGAATCCGCCCCGGGACCCTGGCTAACGGTCTGGACCGTTAATGAGCAGAGTACACCCTGAAGAGGTTATAGTCTGGTCTGTCCGACCGTTAATCCGGTGTCTATCCTACTGAGAGGGAGGGGCGGCGGGGACGTCCTGAACGGCCGCATAGCCGGCAAGCTCGACGAAGCCGGTGCCGCAGACGGCGCGTCCGCTATTCAGGTCGGTGCCCGATACGCGGCACGCGCCTTCCCAGATTGCCCGCAGCGGGCCGATGATCGGCATTTCCTGCTGCGGGAACGCGGCGGAGACGCGCAAGTCGAGGCGCAGATCGGGCGCTCGAATCCGCCATTCAACCGGGTAAATCAGCCCGGTTCGCAAGCTTCTCCAGGAACGCAGCGGCTTGATGTCCACGTTCTTCGTCGTATAGGCGCGGTCGTTCAGGATGAGGATCGCTTGCGCGTCGCGGGCATTGCCCGACCCGTGCGTCGAATGCGGCGAGCCCGGGCGTTGCGGTGCGTCTGGCTTGTGCAGCTCGCTCGCAAGCAATTCGCGGCCGTCGTCCAACTGCAAGCCGAACCAATTCCACCCCTCTCCCTTGAGCAGATCGTAATTGCGCCCCCACTGATGGTCGAACCACCCCGAGCCGGTCAGCGTCTCGTCTCCTTCGGCATGACGAACGCGCCCGCTTACGCGGTAGCGCGTGCACGAATAGTAATACAGACCGTTCAGGCTGCCTTCCCCGTCGATCAAAGAATGAGGCTTAACCGGTGCAAATTCGAGCTCGATTGTCCCTTCGGGATCGTCGATGCGAAGGGAGAAGTCCGCCTTCGCATCATCTTCGAAAGCGAGCCTGGCCTGCCCGTAACGCACTACAGTAGGTCGGGAAGAGACGGAGACGTTCTTCATCCACCGGTGGGGAGAGGGGAGCTTGCCCTGAAGCAGCTGCCCGTACTGATTCAGCGTGTACCGGTCCCCCGGCCTAAACAGGAAGTACATCGGGAGATACATTCCGGTCATCTGGTAGAACAGAGGACGGTCCAAGTACGACCTGGCGATAAACTGAGGTTTGTCCAACCGGATTAGCGAGTAGATCAAATAATGACCTTTGCCGACCGGGAGCTCTCCGACTCGGAAGAAGGCGGTCATCAAGGCATAACGACTGCCGCCTTTTCCCGACAAGATCGCATAACAGTACCACCACTCCAGATTCGATTCCGGATGCGGGGCCGCGTCCCGGGGGATCGCCAACTCTTTTCTCCATTCGCTCATGAGGAGCCCATCCACCTGCCTTGACCTTTGCCTATAGGCTATTGCTACAGCGTATGCGCGAAGGCGTAATCGGTTCGTCCCTGGACGAAGACGAATGTGCTAGGCAAGCCAAAGAGTGGTACACTAGAGGAGGAGTACCATTTTGGCCCGAGAGCCTAGGAGGGAATACGAAGCATGAACGCATTTGAATGGTATAATCCGACCAAGCTGGTCTTCGGAGCGGACAAGGTTGGACAGTTGGGGGAATTGATCGAACCCTACGGAAAGCGGATCTTGCTCGTATACGGCGGAGGAAGCATCAAGAAAACCGGACTGTACGACGATGTGATGTTCCAGCTCCGAGAAATCGGGGCGACGGTCCACGAGCTTTCCGGAGTCGAGCCGAACCCGCGTCTCTCCACGGTCAACCGGGGCATAGATATTTGCCGGACGGAGCACATCGAGTTCATCCTCGCGGTCGGAGGCGGAAGCGTGCTGGACGCATCGAAGGCGATCGCGGCGGGCGCCGTGTACAACGGCGACGTATGGGATTTCACGATCCGCAAGGCGGTCATTCAAGACGCGCTGCCGCTCGGGACCGTGCTGACGCTCGCGGCTACGGGCTCCGAAATGAACGGCAACGCCGTCATCACGAACTGGGAGAAGAAGCAGAAAAGGGGACTCGGCAGCAAGCTGGTCTACCCTCGCTTTTCCATATTGGATCCGAAGCTGACCTATACGGTACCCCGCGATCAGACGGTGAACGGGATCGTCGATATCATGTCGCACGTATTCGAGCAGTATTTTACGCTGACGACCGACATTCCGCTTCAGGAGCGGCTTGCCGAATCCGTTCTGCTGACCGTCATCGAGAACGGGGAGAAAGCGCTGGACGACGGGACGGACTACGACGCCCGGGCGAACCTGCTGCTGTCGGGCACATACGCGCTGAACGGCACGCTGCCGAACGGAGTGACGACGGATTGGGCGACGCACGGTATCGAGCATGAGGTAAGCGCCGTCTACGACATTGCGCACGGGGCCGGGCTGGCGATTCTGTTCCCGAACTGGATGAGATACGTGTACAAGGAGCGGATAAGCAAATTCGTACAGTACGCAGTGCGGGTATGGCAAGTCGATCCGGCGGGCAAGAGCGACGACGAGATCGCGCTGGCAGGCATCGAGGCGACGAGAGCGTATTTCACGCGGATCGGCGCTCCGGCGACGCTCGGAGAGGTCGGCATCGACGACAAGCATCTGGAGCGGATGGCGGAAGAAGCGACGCGGTTCGGGCCGATCGGCTCGTTTAAGCTGCTGTCGCGGGACGACGTTCTGAGCATACTGAAAGCAAGCTTGTAATCTCTATAAGACGGAGGCGTTCCGCGGGTCGGCCGGGGGACGTCTCTTCGATATGCGGAGGAAGCGTAGATGGCGCTGACATTGGATGAAGCGATGGGCAAGTTGGAGGAAATGGGAACGGAGCAGACGAAGAAAACGTTCCTGAGGCACGGGGCGAGCGAGCCTCTGTTCGGCGTGAAAGTGGGAGATCTGAAGAAGCTGGTCAAGGACGTGAAGAAGGATCAGCAGCTGGCCCGCGACCTCTACGAGACGGGCAACTACGACGCGATGTATTTGGCGGGACTGACCGTCGATCCGCGGACGGCGACCCGAGAGATGCTGCAGCAGTGGGTACGGAAGGCTTATTGGCATGCTGTTGCCGAATATACCGTTGCCGGAGTGGCCGCCGAGAGTCCGTTCGCGCTGGAACTGGCCAGAGAGTGGATCGATTCGCCGGAGGAGCTGATCGCGACCTGCGGGTGGAGCACGTACGCCAACTATGTCTCCATCACGCCCGACGAGCGTTTGGATCTGGAGGAGATAAAGGCTTATTTGCATCGCATTGAGAACGCGATTCACGAAGAGCGCAACTGGGTTCGGTATACGATGAACGGCTTCGTCATTGCGGCAGGCTGCTACGTGGCGCCGCTGAGCGAGGAAGCGGAACGCGTCGCCGGGAAGATCGGGCAAGTGCAGGTGAACGTCGGACAGACGGCTTGCAAGGTCCCGCTCGCCACCGATTATATCGTCAAAGTGCTGGAAGCGGGCAGAACCGGAAGAAAAAGAAAAACCTGCATTTGTTAACGTCCGAGCCGAAAAAACAACGGATAATCCGTCAATTGTCGAATATATAGAAGGAAAAGGCAGAACGTTTGTTGAATGCGTTTACATTCGAAGTTGGCGGAGGGTGTTGTGTCGATGCGGCAAAGATTTGTGAATACCCCGATGATGTACGCATTCGGGATGCTGGCCATGATGATTCCGAGCCAGGCGTTTAGCACGTTCTACAGCTATTATTATGTGGATAAGCTTGGCCTTGGCCTTGGGCTGGCGACGCTGGCCCGCACGATTTTTATGATCTGGGATGCGGTTAACCAGCCGCTGTTCGGCTACTGGTCCGATCGGACCAAATCCAAATATGGACGCCGGAGACCGTGGATTTTCATAGCGATTCCGTTTTTTGCGCTGGCGTTCATTATGGTGTTTTCTCCTCCGGAGAGCCTGTCCGAGATGGGGCTGTTTACGTGGTTCCTGATCGCGCTCATCTTCTACGAGGCGGTGGCGACCGTCATTTGGGTCAACTACGGCGCGTTGTTCGCCGAGCTGTTCCGGGGCAATCGAGTTCGCGCCAAGGCATCCGCCGTTCAGCAAGGGTTTCAGATCGTGGCGCTGCTGATCGGAACGGCGGCGACGCCTTTTCTGTACAATGCGATGGGCTTCAGCAATATGGCGATTGTGTATGCGGTAACGTTTGCCGTGCTTATGCTCATCTGTTTGCGGTTTGTGAGAGAGGACCCCGAAGCGAGCGCCGCGCCGCAGCCCAAGCTGAAAGAGGCGTTCAAAGAAACGCTCAGCAACAAGCCGTTCTGGCTGGTCAACCTGGCGAATTCGTTCGCGCAGACGGTTAACGGCTTGCTTAGCGCTACGATCCCTTTTTACGCCAAGTATGTACTGAAAATTCCCGAGGCCCAAAATACGATACTGCTGGCTTCCGTCTTCGTGTCCGTCATTCCGCTCGTCGGCGTCTGGTACTGGCTGCTGCGCCGGATGGACCCGGTGAAAGGCTGGAGGCTGTCGTTCGTCGCATACGCGCTGTCCGTTATTCCGCTCTGGTTCGGCACGGGCTTGATCAGCGGCGTGATCGCGGGAGTGATCGTCGGCTTCGGGCTGGCCGGCTTCCTGGTCTCGCCTCCGATGGTCAACAGCAACATTATAGACATGGACGCGGAAAAAACGGGCAGCAGGCGGGAAGGCATCTATACGGCGGTCAGCGGCTTTATTATTCGTTCAAGCGGCTTGATTTCGGTGGTGGCTTTCTGGATCGTCGGCATGATTTTCGGCTACGAGAGCGGGGACAATCCCGGACCCGATCCGGAGAAAACCTTCCGCTATTTGATTAGCGTCGTTCCGCTGATATTGCTGACGTTCTCGATCGTGATTTCTTACTTCGTGAAAATAGAGAGGAAGCCTGCAAATGAGTCCTAAGTATCTCGTCATCAACTGCGACGATTTCGGCCAGAGCAGGCCGATGACCGAAGCGATCATGCATCTGCTCGAAGAGCGGCGGGTGTCCTCGGCGACGATCATGGCGCCGGCTCCCGGCTTCGAGGAGGCGGCGGAGTGGTGCAGACGCAGAGGACAGACGAACGTCGGACTGCATTTGACGCTGACGAGCGAGTTCGACGCCGTTCGCTGGTCCAGTCTGACCGGGCACCCTTCGCTCCACGACGAGAGCGGCCATATGCATAAGACGGTCGAAGACTTCGAACGCCACGCCGATACGGAGGCCGTGCTAAAGGAACTGCACGCCCAATACGAGAAAGCTGCCCGGTCCGGCCTGCGGCTGAGCCACGCGGACAATCATATGGGCAGCCTGTACGGCACCGCGACGGGCCGAAGCCACATCCCGCACGCGCTTAAGCTGTGCGCCAAGTGGAAGCTGCCCTTCCGCCTCTTCCGCAAAGTCCATCCGGGCGATCCGCTGCTCTCCGGCATTCCGGGAGTCGAGCGCGCGGCGGCCAAAGCTTCGGCTCTGGCCGGTCTGCTGGGCGTGGCGATTCCCGACTATTTGCTGTCGCATGCGTTTCACGTCCAAGAAGGGGAGACCTACGAGCGGTTCAAAGAGGAGCTGATCGGCAAGCTCTACGACCTGCCCGAGGGGATCAGCGAGACGTACATTCATCCTGCCGCGGAAGACGCCTATATGCAAGAGAACGTGCCGCATTGGGAGAAAAGGGTGTGGGAGTACCGTCTGATGCTGGACGATGACTTCTCTTATGCGATTAGGGACGCGGGAGTTACGCTCACCGATTATACGCACATTCGCAAACACGGCAGAGCTTCGAGGCTGGGTTCGGCGTTGGCGCTGACGAGGGAACTGCTGAGAAAATAAAGAAGAGGCCGTCCATAAGTGAGGAAGTACAAGATTATCGATGAAAAAGAAGGGCATCTATCTCCTGGAGACTGCCTCATACGGTCCTGAAATCACCTCTTAACGGGTTTACCGTTCCCATTTCAGGATCGTATAGCATCGGAAGGAGATAGATGCCTATTACCATACATCCATCGATAATCGTTAGGTACAACTCTGTTTACTTATGCGACAGCCTCTTCATTCAAGGATCGAGAGACAGGTCGCGGAGCAGCTTTTCGCTGCTTCGTTCCAACACGAGCGGGTAGAGCGCGGCTTTGTCCGGGGCCAGCGATCGCAGCTCGTCATATGCGGCGGACGAAGCGTAGACGCGGTCGGCCTGCTCGACGATCTTCCGCAGAGCTTCGCGGTTGTCGGTGCCCGCAACGTCGCTGGCGATATGGGTCAATCCGGCTTCGGCTACCCGGTCGGCCATCCACTGCCCGCCTTGCCGCCCGAGACAGACGAAAGCAATCCGGCTTCCGGCTTCTATCCGGGCAATCTCCAGCAGCACCGGCGGAGAGGCCGCCGCCCCGATCGTCAGCAAAGGAATGTTAACCCCTTCCAACAGTCCGCGTACCTCATCCGCATGATTCAACGTCGTGACCACCGCGTCCGCCCGCCCAGCCGCTTCGGCAAGAACGTCCGCCCGTCCGGCGATTTCCTCCAGAAACAGCACGCTGACCTCCGCTTGAGTCTCCTTCTCGACCTGCTCCCGATAGAAGGGATGGTCGTGCCCGCGGCATTCGACGAACAGCAGCTTCCGCTTGCCGTCCGAAGCCGCCGACTTTCCGAACAGCCGCGCGAACGCCAGTCCGGCGAGCGCGAGCTCGTCCGGGGAGATTCCGTTCTCTTCGGCTTCCCGCATCGTTCTCGAGAGCAGCTCGTGCATCGCTTGCCGTTTGCGGATCAGCGTCTCCGAAGCGGGGCCGGCCAATACTTGCGTGCCGCGTCCCTTTTTGCCCGAGACGAGACCTTCCTCGCGAAGCTGCGCATAGACAAGGTTCACCGTGTTGCGATTAACCTGCAGCGCGTCCGCCAATTGGCCCGCCGGAGGAAGCAGCTCTCCCGGGCGAATGGCGCCGATGCCGATCAGCCACTTCAACTGCTCCTTGATCTGGACGTTGATGGAGTAGGAAAATTCGGGATCCGCTTGCAGGCGGATGTCATTGTTCATCGCGGACGCCCCCGTTCGATGGTAGTCGAGTTAGTCTTATTATACACGCGCGGAACGGAATAGGGATAATTAAATGTCTATTTGACTAGTCATTTGGGATAAATCCATTGACAAAAGACTATTTAAATAGTTATATATGATTATCTTAATAGTTATTTGGGGTGGCGACGGTGATAAAGAGCTTGCAGAATTACTTGGGAAAAATGTCGGGCTCGGGACGCAGTCCGCTCAAAGTCGTTCCTCGAACAGCGGCGGTCGGTTTGCTGGGAGGATTTATCGCAATCGGATTGCTGGCGCTGTTGGGCGATTCCACCTCCTCGATCTGGCTGATGGCTCCGTTCGGGGCAAGCTGCGTGCTGGCTTTCGGCCTGTGGGACGCAGCGCTCTCGCAGCCTCGCAACATCGTCGGAGGTCATCTAGTGTCCAGTGCGGTCGGCTTGGCGCTGCTGCACGCTTTCGGCCAAGACGGATGGGTCGTCGCCCTGGGAGTGGCGCTGTCCATAGCGCTCATGCACTTGACCCGTACGACGCATCCTCCTGCCGGAGCCGATCCGATCGTCGTCATCCTGGCCGGGGAGTCCTGGACCTTCCTGCTCGATCCCGTGCTGGCGGGCTCCGCGGCGATCGTGCTGACGGCGCTGATCGTGAACAATTTGGACTCCCGACGCAAGTATCCGACCTTTTGGCTGTGAACCGTATAAATTTTCCAAGGAGAGGACAACGTAGGACGGTTAAGCGAATTCGGCCGTTAGCGCGGAAATTTCTAAGGGGGATGAAACGGAATGCTCGTACGTTTTCGGAAACTGCAAGGGATAGCGGTCCTGGTCGCGACGTTGTTCCTCTTGTTTGGATTGTCGGATATTGCGGGGGCCGAGCCCAGGGAGACTCTGAAAGCGGCGTTCGTGCGAGACGGGGATTTGTGGATCAGGAGCGGCGGCACAGAACGGCGCTTGACCGAAGGGAAACAGGTTTCTCGGCCGCAATGGTCGTTCGACGGAGAGTGGATCGCTTACCAGGAGGGCGAGGAAACGCCGAATCTCAAACTGTGGCACGTGACTTCGGGGAACAGCCTGGCCGTACTGGCCGAGGGGATTGCGGATTTCCAATGGTCTCCGGATCGCAATGAGTTGGCCTACACGGCCGATCGCAAGCTCTCCACGGTCCGACCGGATCGACAAGGCGGCCCCAGGACGGTAGCGGAAGGCATCGGCAGCTTCTCTTGGCTGCCCGAAGGAAACGGATTTATCGCTTCTTCAGCCGTGAGCCTGCTGCCGGATGGCTGGGAGCGTGTGCGGATTTTGAAGATCCCGCTTGCGGGGGAGGCGGAGACGCTGTATACGCTGCCGCAGGCTTCCGACGACTTCTTCGCCGTCGGCACGAGCGGCTTCAAATACTCTCCTTCCGGCAAGTGGATCGCGTTCCTGGCGACGCCGACCGCTTCTCTGTCCGCGGACGGCAACAACTACTTATGCTTGTTGTCCTCGGACGGAACGAGCTTTCACGCGGTCGATCAGATGCTGAACCGCAGCGAGTGGTTCCAGTGGGCGAACCGGGAAGATACGTTGGCTTATATCGCCGGCGTCGGACGGGAAGTGTCCCGCAATAAGGTTCTTAAGACGGTGAGAATACCGGCATCCGGCAAACCGGCGTCGTATACGCCTAAGGGCTTCGTGGATCAAGGGTTCGCATGGGCGGGAGCGGACCGCATTATCGCTTCCAGGGCGAAGGAGTACGAAGGCGAGGGCGGGATCGAAAGCTGGCCGCTGCCCAAGCTGGTCGAGATCCGCTTGCAGGGCAATCGCGCCAGCTCGGTAACGGAGCCTCCGCAAGGCTACGGGGACTTTGCTCCGCAGTTTTTTCCCCGGGAGCAGCGGCTGGTCTGGGTAAGGTCTAACCGTAATCAAGCCGACGCGCTGATCTCGGGACGCGGCGGAAAGCATCCTTCCGTCTGGATCAAAAACATCGGCTCGGGAAGACAGTATTACGGTTACGGGAATTGGGGAGAGGTTCTGGCCGTGTACGGCTGATCGGGAGCGAAGGTCACTTGCGCTCCAGAGTTTCCGACGATTCGTCCCAGCGCCATACTCCCTTCGAACCGTACAGATGGACGCCTCCGAGCCACAGATCGATTCCGTTCAGCGTTATCCGGTCCTCTTCGCCCTTCAGCACCTTGGCGCCTGTACCCATCAGACTGATGCGTGCATGCTGAAATTCCGGAGACATGGCCGCGAACGTCGGGAAGCGAACGGTAGGCTGCGCGGCAAGGAGCGGATGTGGACCTTGCATCATTCCGGCAAGATATAGCCAGTATTGCAAATCTCCCATGCCCAGGAGGCTAAGCCGGTCGGAAACGAGCCGGAACAGCTCGAGCGGAGCGTCCGCCCCGTCGCGAAGGGCTTCCAAAGTCGCTTGCTCCACAATGCCGAGACCGTTGCGAACGGAAGGATAGCGGGCCAGATGCATGCGGAAGGCGGAGCGAAGGTAAGGCAGCGCACGGGTATCTTGCCGCAGGAAGTCGGTCAGCGAGCGAGGATCGGCCGAAGCATACGCTTCCCAGGCTTCCCGGCCAAGGCGGAGTTCCTCCGGTTGAATCTCATGACGTTCATCCGCGAGCGGAATGAGCTGCTCCGGCGAGAGCTGGCCCAGGCCATGAAACGGTTCGAATCCCGGGTATTCCCCGATGCAGACGAGGCTCAGCCGGGTTCGCCCGAGCGGCCGCCGTTCAAATTCGTGAAGCAAGCGGATAAGCATCGTTTGATCGAAGAGATCGTGCTCGAACCAGAGTACGATCTCTTCGTGTTCGGCCGTTTGTTCGAAAGCGAGCGTCTGCTCCGCAAGGCCGGCATTCCACAGGTCCGGCGGAATGCCCAACGCCGCGACCATATGCGTAGTCCGGGCTTCATGGCGGGGGTCGGCGAAAATAGGCCCTTCCGTATACAGCTCTCTCCAGACGAGAACGTCCCCCTGGATTCCTCCGCGTCTCAGGCTGTCCCCGACGTGGTCTCCGTTGACGATATGCAGCATCGCGGCTCCCTTCCCCGCCGCCCTTCGGCGGCTCTCGTTTTTACCCATTATCCGGCCTGAACCAGCGGAAAGCAAGGCGTCTTCTCCTGAATAATCAGGAGATTTTGGGAATAGTAAGAACGATTCGAAATCACCGAAATGGCAGGGAGGATGCACATGCATTTGGATACGGAACAGGATCGGTACGAGGAGCGGGGCGATCGGCTGAAGAAGTGGTTGGGAATCGCGGGAAAATGGTTCGTGGTGGCGGCGCTGGCCATCGCCATAACGGTAAGCATGCCCAAGACGAGCTTGGCGGTAGGCAAAGGAGCGCACGGTCCGGACGTCTACGTCATCCAGGGGATGTTGAAGGCGCTTGGCAGTTATTCCGGGCCGATTACGGGCCATTACAATCAAGCTACGGTACGCGGCGTGAAGTACTATCAGAAGAAGCACGGTCTGCCCGTGACGGGAACGGTGGACAAGCGTACGTTCACGTCGCTCGTATATGCGTATTCGAGTAAACGAATCGGCGGCGGGCAGAGCTGGCGCGGCAAAAGCGACGGCAGAAGCTACGGCGGCCAAGGCGGAGGCGGCGCAGGCATCGGGGGCGGAGGCGGCCAAGGCGGAGGCGGCGCAGGTATCGGCGGCGGAACTGGCCAAGGCGGCGGTGGTGCAGGCATCGGCGGCGGAACTGGTCAGGGCGGCGGTGGTGCAGGCATCGGCGGCGGAGCTGGCCAAGGTGGCGGCGGCGCAGGTATCGGCGGCGGAACTGGTCAGGGCGGCGGTCAAGGCCAAGGGATAGAAGAAGAGCAAGAAGATCTCGGCAAAGGCAAGACGGAGCTTAAGGAAGAACTGAAGGAAGAGAAGAAAGACGAGATCAAGGAAGAGAAAAAGGAAGAAATCAAGGACGAGGACCATGGCAAAGCCAAAGTAGAGGATCACGGCAAAGTCAAAGAAGACGAAGGCCACGATCATGGCAAAGCCAAAGGCGACCAAGGCTACGGCGGCAACGGAGGCGGGCAGCAGCCTCAAGCTCCGCAAGGCGATACAAAGGACGACAAAGGATACGGCTACGGCGGTCGCGGCAACTAATCCGCGCACTTTCCCGAACCCTCTGCTCTCGCGAGCAGGGGGTTTTTCGGGTTGACCTCGCTTGCTCTAAGCGGAGGAAAAGCTCTGAGGTCTTCGATTGGATTTTCGCCGGCAATAGGTATACCATATCTATATACCTAGCTGCGAACGAGATTCGCAGAATCGCACACGAAAGATGAGGTTGACCATTATGGGAACAGTTATCCTTATAGCTGCGATTGTCGCCATCGCGGTGTTGCTGATTGTCCGGTATTATCCGCCGCTCGGCGGTCAAGCGTCGCGGGAAAGCAAGCGACGGATCGAGGCCTCGCCCCAAAGCCGCGACCGCAAGTTTGAAAATCAGATCCCGACGAGTATGAACATGGATTTCCGCACAGGGCTGAAATTGTTCGTCGATATGATCAAAGGCCATCCCCAAAGCCGGCCCAAACAACCGCTGGAGACGGAGAGATTAACGCCGGATAGACTGAGCGCGGGCGGAGACGCCGCCGTGACGTGGTTTGGCCATTCGGCGGTGCTGCTTAAGCTGGACGGCAAAACCCTCTTCCTCGATCCGATGCTGGGCCGGGTACCGTCGCCGTTTCCTTTGCTGGGTGGACGCCGCTACAGCAAACGATTGCCGATCGAGATCGACGAGCTTCCGTCGATCGACGCGGTGGTCATCTCTCATGACCACTACGACCATCTGGACTACGGCACGATCAAGAAGCTTCGCGGCAAAGTTCGCAGATTTATCGTGCCGCTAGGCGTAGCCGCCCATCTGGAAAGGTGGGGAGTCGAGCCGGCGATCATTACAGAGCACGATTGGTGGGACGAGTTGGAATATGAAGGGTTGAAGCTGGTGTGCGCGCCTGCCCGGCATTTTTCCGGAAGGAACGTGGGCAGCAATCGCAATTCCACCTTGTGGTGCTCGTGGGTGATCGCCGGAAGGCAGGCCAAGGTGTACTTCAGCGGAGACAGCGGCTACGGGCCGCACTTTAAGGAAATCGGGGACAAGCACGGGCCGTTCGATCTGACGCTCATGGAATGTGGGCAGTACGACGAGAGATGGTCGGCCATTCATATGATGCCGGAGCAAACCGTTCAAGCCCATCTCGACGTCCGGGGCAGGACGATGCTGCCGATCCATTGGGGAGCGTTCACGTTGGCTTTGCATGCCTGGACCGATCCCGTCGAAAGAGCGGCGAAGGCGGCGCGGGAACGCGGAGCGACCGTGGTGACTCCCAAAATCGGCGAAATCGTACCGATCGCGGATCCTCAGCCGAAGGCAAAGGCTTGGTGGAAGCCCGAACTGATCTAAGGGGAGGCGACGGAGGTGCTGTACAAGGAGCGCATTCTGGAAGGAATCCGTCCGCAAGCTGAAAGAGCTGGGCCTGACGATCAGTCTGGGCACCGGTTACCGATTGTCGCCGCGCGGCGAAGCGGTTATGAAGGCGATTCGGGCGAAGGGGACGGTCCTGGAGTAAGACTTGAGCAGGATACGGAGAAGGGGAGACGGCGGACGGTGCAGCCTTTTACGAAACGGGTCATCGAAGTCATCAAAAGCATTCCCGAAGGATACGTCATGACTTATGGACAAGTTGCCGCATGTGCCGGCAGCCCGAGAGGGGCGAGGCAGGTCGTGCGGATTCTGCATTCGTTAAGCGAGAAGCACGGGCTGCCGTGGCACCGGGTCGTCAACTCCAAAGGGGAGATCGCGATCCAGGAAGGAGAAGGGCGTTACATGCAGAAGCGCTACCTGGAAAACGAAGGGGTCGAATTCGGCCTGAACGACCTGATCGATCTGGATGAGTACCGGTATGTCCCGGAGATGGACGGAGACGTCGTTAGCGAGAAGAAATAAGCGGAGCTGCGTAGGCAACGAGTAAGAGAGAGAGTCGCGGATAGAACGCAAAAGGCAGGCCCAGCCGGGCCTGCCTTTGCTGTCTTGCTGCCGTTAGGAACGCTGCTCGAACAGCTTGGCGATCTCGATAATGACGTTCGTCGCTTGGATCATCGTATCGACGGAGACGTATTCGTAGCGTCCGTGATAGTTTTCTCCACCGGTAAAAATGTTCGGAGTAGGCAGCCCCATGTAACTGAGCTGAGAGCCGTCGGTTCCTCCGCGAATCGGCTGGATGAGCGGCTCGATGCCGAGGTTGACCATCGCCTGGCGGGCGATGTCCACAATCTCGCGAACCGGCTCGATTTTCTCGCGCATGTTGTAATATTGGTCCTTGATCTCCAGCGTGACCCGCTCTTGGCCGTATTTCTCCTGCAGTTCCTCCACGATAGCCGCGAGCAGAGCTTTTCGTCCGTCGAAGCGGGCGCGGTCGAAGTCCCGGATCAGGTAATGCAGCTTGGTCTCCTCTACATCGCCGTTAATCGAGATGAGATGGAAGAAGCCTTCATAGCCGTCCGTATGCTCGGGAGCCTCTTGGACGGGCAGGCGGTTGTTGATCTCCATCGCGATTTTGGCGGAGTTGACCATTTTGCCTTTGGCCGTTCCGGGGTGGACGATTTTGCCTGTGCATGTAATGCGGGCGGCCGCAGCGTTAAAGCTCTCGTATTGAAGCTCGCCCAGAGGTCCGCCGTCCATCGTGTAGGCGAATTGCGCGTCGAAGGCCGCCACGTCGAAGCGGTGAGGGCCCCGGCCAATCTCTTCGTCCGGCGTGAACGCGACGCGGATGCGTCCATGCTTGATCTCCGGATGTTGGATCAGATAGGCCATCGCGGTCATGATTTCGGTCATGCCCGCTTTGTCGTCGGCGCCGAGCAGCGTCGTGCCGTCGGTCGTAATCAGCGTGTGCCCCTTGTATTCCGCCAACTCTGGAAAATCACGGGGAGACAGTACGATCCGCTGATCGGCGTTCAGCACGAGGTCTCCGCCGTCGTAGTTTTCGACGATCTGCGGTTTGACGTCCTTGCCAGTAAAATCAGTTGCCGTATCGAGGTGCGCCAGGAAACCGATCGTCGGCACATCCTTGTCCGTGTTAGCGGGAAGGGTGGCCATGACGTAGCCGTTGTCGTCGATCGTCACGTCCTGCATGCCGATCTGCTTCAATTCTTCTGCCAGCATCCGGCCCAATGTCAACTGTCCTTCGGTCGTCGGACAGGTTTGCTTGCTCTCGTCGGATTGCGTATCGACTTGCGCATAAGTTTTGAAACGGGTTATGATCTCGTTTTTCACGGTTTATCTCAGCTCCTCGAAGTTATTTTACCATCGTCCCGGTTCTTAACCAAATAGGGCTCCGCAGCGGAGCGGACGAATAAAGCTCTGTCCGGAGCAGACAGGCAGAACCCCGCAAGATCAAACAGGCAAACCCCATCCGGCAGATCCCAGGCAGCTGAGCGAAAGGGATAATGGTCATAGGGGAGACGAGTGAGCTCACTTGCCGGCGTTCCGCTCCACGTAGTCGGCCAGAAGCCGAACGCCGAAGCCGGTCGCTCCGGCGGACTCATAACCGCGGTCGCCCGGCGTCTGAACGGTGTTGGCCATGTCGATATGCGCCCAGCGGACGCCCTCGCCGACGAAACGGCGCAGGAACAGCGCCGCCGCGCAAGCCCCCCCGTAAGCGCTGGAGCTGATGTTGTTCAGGTCGGCATAGTCGCTGCGCAGCAGATCCTCGTCGTCGTCGACGAGCGGCATCGGCCATATCCGGTCTCCGCACGAATCTCCGCAGGAGCGCAGCGCTTCCGTTATGGCCGGATCGCCCCATACGCCGGCCACTCGCAGTCCGAGCGCATGGCCTACGCTGCCCGTCAGCGTGGCGATGTCGACGATCTCGGCAGCGCCGAGGCGCTGCGCGTGCAGCAGAGCGTCGGCGAGAATCAGCCGCCCTTCGGCGTCCGTGTTGCCGACTTGAACGGTCAGACCGTTCGGGTAACGGACGACGGAGGAAGGGAGCAGTGCGCCCGAGCCGGGCACATTGTCCGCGACCGCGATCAGCGCGGCGACGTTGACCGCCGCGCCGCTGCGCGCCAGCAGGTCGAGAGCCCCGGCGACGGCGCAAGCCCCGCCCATATCGAAGCGGGCCTCGCTCAGATCCCGCCCCGTCTTCACGTTCATGCCGCCCATATCGAACGTCATTCCTTTGCCAACCAGCGCGACCAAGGGAAGGGACGGATCGGAGGCATAGGTCAGTTCGACGAGAGCGGGAGCATGGCGGCTTCCTTGGCTGACGGCAATAAGACCGTTCATGCCGGACGCCGCGAGATCGTCTCCGCGATAGATGCGAACGCCGACTCCCGGCACATCTGCGAAACGCCGCTCGATCTCGTCCGCGAGCCGCTCCGGAGTCATCACGTTGGCAGGCTCGTTGCACCAATCCCGGGCCAGCATGGCGCTTTCCGCACGCAGACGCGCCTTCTCCGCCAGCCGAATCGCGGCCTCCCGGTTCGCGCTTCCGGCCAGAAGCCGCAGCGAAGAGACCGCGCTTTTTCTCGCGGCCTCCGTCTTATATCGATCGAATGCATAGCTGCCGAGCAGCCAGCCTTCCACCCAAGCCTGCACGCCGCCTTCCGCGCCCAGCCTGTCCGCGGCTGCGCCGAGGTCGACCGCCGCCGCCTTGTAGCCTTCGCGGCCGATGGCTCGCGCGGCGCTTCCGGCCGCCCGCCTGAGCCGCTCGGCATCCAAGCGGTGCGCCGAGCCCAACCCGACGATCGCCGCATGCCGCTCTCCGGGCGTTCCGTACAGCAAGCTCGTCCGTCCAAGCGCTGCTGCCGAAGGAGTGGGTTCAACGTGGAGACCAGGAATACCTTTCGCCCCTTCGAAGACGAGGTGCAGCACAACCTCCGACGACGGACTCACACCCGAAGCTGAATTTGAATCCGAGCTCAAGACTGAGTCCAAGCCCGAAACCGAGCCTGAGTCAGCCGCCGCGAGCTCATCTATCCGTTCAACGATGTCGATCCTCATTTCCGTCGACTTCCTTCCCATAGTCGATGTTCGCAAGCTCGTAGATCGCTTCGGCATACAGGGCCGTCGCCTGCAGCAGACTGTCGATGGAGATCCATTCGTCCGGCTGATGCGCCGTATCCTCTTCGCCCGGGAACAGCGGTCCGAAGGCGACGCAGCCCGGCAGCTTGCAGGCGTAGGTGCCGCCGCCGGTCGAGAGCAGCGTAGCCGGCTGTCCGGTCTGTTCCGTATAGACGCGTTGCAGCGCCCGGATCATCGGATGATCGGCGGGCACTTCGTGTGGAGGCTTGACGATCGGCGGTGTGAGGAAGAAGCCGTAAGGCCGCACCCTCTCTTCCAGCGCGGCCGCAAGCTCCTCGCCGTTCGCGCTGGACGGAAACCGGAGGTTGAGCTGGAAGAACGCCTCATCCGAGCTGGGCGCGTACCGGAGCAAGCCGACGTTAACCGTGAGCGCTCCAGTTGCCTCGTCCCGGCAAGCGATTCCGAGCGCTCCCCCGTCCGTGTCCGGGGCGAGCAGCTCGACCGCGCCGCGGACGAACCGTTCGTCGTCTCCGCCAAGCGGCTGGCTTCCGAGAAACTCCAATAGCTTCAGTCCCGCGTTGACGCCAATCTCCGGCGCCATGCCGTGCGCGGACTTGCCTTCCATTCGCAAAATCGTCGCGCATTCCGGCAATTGCAGGTCGGTCGAGGTAGAGCCGCTCAGCCCGCGTTCGGAGCAATAGGACCAGAACTCGGATACGACCGCGGCCAGCCGGTCCTTGGAGCCGTGTACGATCGCTTCGGCGGCGTCCGGCACCATGTTCGCGGCAGTGCCGGAACGGAAGCGGCACAGCTTAAGCTCCGCGCCGGCGCCGTCTCCGTTCAAGCGAAGCGTCATGCCCGTGTTGATCTGCCCCTTCTCCGCGTGGACGATCGGGAAATCGGCGTCGGGAGTGAATCCGGCGAGCGGAGGACGCTCGTGGCGATTGTACGCGTCCATGCAGTTCATGCCGGTCTCCTCGTCGGTTCCGAAAATGAGCCGGACCCGATGCTTCAGCGGCAAGCCGAGCTCCTTAACGATGAGCAGTCCGTAGAACGCGGCCAGCGCCGGTCCCTTGTCGTCGAGAGAGCCGCGCGCGTACAGCCGGCCGCCGCGTACGGACGCCTCGAAAGGAGGAGACTTCCATTCTCCGCTGGCGGGCACGACGTCGACATGGCTGAGCACGGCGATGTAGTCGTCCCGATTCTCCTTGTCCCTGCCTTCAGCAAGGCTCTCCGGACCGTCATAATCTGCATAGCCGACGATGCCTTCGATCGTCGAATTCGCCAATCCGTGCTGCCCGGCCAGCTCCAGTACCCAAGCGAGAGCTCTGGCGGACTGCTCGCCAAGAGGGGCGTTCGGTCCGGCGGAGGACTCGTCCTTCACGCTCGGAATCGCAAGGAGAGACGACAAGTCGCGCAGCAGCGCGTCTTGCCGTCTCCGGGCTTCGTCCAGCCAATCGATCCGCCTCATATCGCTTCACCCCGCCGCAGCTGGATGACGCTGCGATTTTCGCCGATAACCCGTCCGTTGTCGTTGAGAATGTTCGGCGAGCCGATCCGGTACATCCGGTCGATCGTCTCGCGGTTGCCGTAGCCGATCTGCTCCAGAATCGCAGCGACCGCGATCGGCCATTCGTCCTCCGAACCGTCGACGACTTTTAATGCGAAGCCGATCCGTTCCTTCTTCAGGCCGAAGCAGTAGATGCCCTTGGCCCCGCCTTTGGCGACGATATTGTCGTCCATGAGCAGATTCGGGCAGATCAGATACTCGGCCGAAATCATGCGAGGGTAGGCGTTCATCAGGTCCGTGACTTTGCGGACCGCTTCGCGGAGCGCGGGATCGGCGATCAGATCCGGACAGGCCAGCTTAAGGAAGGCGGTCGCCATGTTGCGCAGCGGCATGCCGAATACCGGGAAGCCGCAGCCGTCGGTGCCGATCCGGATGTCCTCCTGCGGAATTTCCGCCAGCTCGGCGGCCAGCGAAGCGATCCGCCGCTGGGCCGGATGGTCGGGCGAATCGTAGTCGTCCAGAGAATAGCCCATGCCGATGCAAGTGGCGAGCACGCCAAGGTGCTTGCCCGAGCAGTTGTGGTAGATGCGCCGCTGGGGCAGGCGCTCGGCAACGAGCGCGTCCCGGGCAGACGCGTCCAGGGGGTAGGTCGGCTTGCAGACGAGCGCTCCTTCGTCCAGGCCCAGCTTGCCGAGCATGCCTTCGAGCGCGTTCACGTGATAGGGAAGCGCCCGGTGCGAAGCCATCATGATCGCCTGCTCCTCCGGCGTGAATCCGAACTTCTCGTCGAAGCCCTCCAGGAAAAAGGGCAAAGCCTGAATCGGCTTGGCCGCCGAACGCATGAACGTAATCGCGTCCGGATCGCCGTACTGCCAGACGATATCGCCCGTCTCGTTCACGGCGCACGCATGCCCGTAGTGGACGTTCTCCACAATTCCCCCGCGGTACTCCAGAACGAGAGGCTCGGCGCCGCTCGCCAAGCCTTCCCCCAGTCCGTCTGTCAACTTGCTCATCTGTTTCGTTCCTCCTATGGAAGGAGCTCCAGTTCGATTACGGTATCCCTCTCGTCGGGCAGCCGCGCGCCTTTCAGCGTAATGAACGCGCCGCTGTCGATGTCGGAATACTGTTCCGCCATCCAGGGGAGCTCCACTTTTAATTCGGTTCCGTCGCGAAGCAGCCGCGCCCGCTTGATCTTGCCCTTCAGCCCGGCGAAATAAACCGGTCCGATGCCTCGATCGAAGACGTGAGCGTACAGCTTATCACCTCTCTGAGTATAACGGCCCCACTCCGGCTTGGCTAGATCCGAAGCGCCGCATCCGTAGATGCTATCGCCGTTCAATCTCAGCCATTCTCCGACTTCCGCCAGCACATCGAGAGATTCGCGCGTAATTTCGCCCTTGGCGTCCGGTCCGACGTTGAGCAGCAGGTTGCCGTTTTTACTGACGCATTCGACCAGCGTGCGGATCACTTGCGAGGCGGACTTGTACTCTCTGTCGCCGGAATGATAGCCCCAGTTGTCGTTGAGCGTAATGCAAGCTTCCCACGGGATCGAAGCGCCGTTGGCGTCAACGATGCCTCCCGGCGGGATAATCTGCTCGGGAGAATAGAAGTCGCCGGCGTATTCTTCCGGCTCCGCCGCGCGGATGTCGCCGCCCAGCCGATTGTCGATAATGATGTCCGGCTGAATCGAGCGGATCATGCGCACGAGCTCGGTCGCTCTCCATTTCTCCCCGGTCATGTCGTCGTAGGAGAAGTCGAACCACATGATATCGATCTTGCCGTAGTTCGTCAGCAGCTCGCGCACTTGGCCGTGCATGTAGATCAGATAGCGGTCGAAGTCGATCGGCTTGTCCTTGGCCGCTTCGTTGTCCCGATCGGGGTGGATGCGGTCGCCGTAGCCCGGATAGTCGGGATGATTCCAATCGATGATCGAGTAGTAGAGGCCGACGGCCAGCCCCTCGGCGCGGAAAGCGTCGACGTATTCGCGAATCAGATCGCGTCCGGCCGGCGTGTTCGTCGCCTTGAAGTCGGTCAGCTTGCTGTCGAACAGGCAGAAGCCGTCGTGATGCTTCGTCGTCAGCACCGCGTATTTCTGTCCGGCCGCCTTGGCGGCCCGAGCCCAAGCTCTCGGGTCGTACCGGGACGCGTCGAATTCGTCGAAGTAGACCTTGTATTGCTCGAAGCTCATTTTCTCGTTGCCGCGAATCCATTCTCCCCGCGCCGGAATCGAGTACAGTCCCCAATGAATGAACATGCCGAACCGATCGCGCAGAAACTCTCTCGTTCTTTCTTCTCTCGTGCTCATGGACGGACAACCTCCTGCATTTTTTTGTACAACTGACCAATTCGCATACATAAACCGACCAACGAAACGCCTGATGGAGAGGCCATTGCAAGGAGAACGGAGGGCGATGTTCTAAAGAATCGATTATCGTCTCTCGAATGGTGCCCAAACGGAGGGCGATGTTCTAAAGAATCGGTTATCGTCTCTCGAATAGTGCCCAAACGGAGGGCGATGTTCTAGAGAATCGATTATCGTCTCCCGAATGGCGCACAAACGAAGATTGTTGCTCGAAAGAATCGCACATTGGCACACGGGGGAGGCCATGACGAATAGCCTTTTTACTCCAAAAGAGCCTAGCGGAGTTGATGTGAGTCAGTTGGTCAGCCGTAGTTTTTTCTCGAGATAGAGGGAGGGGACGGCCCGTAAGCCAACCAAGTTGCTGTGAAAGATAATCGATGATAAAGGTGAAAGGGGTATGTCTCTCCCTCCGATGCAAGACTCCCCACAAAGTGACGTTAAGCTACGAAGCTTATTCCGATTACTTTGCGGGGGCCCCAAAAGCGTTTCCTGAAATGTTTGCGGTAAACCCGTGACAGGGTAATTTCAGGAGTGTATGAGGCAGTCTCCGGGAGACACATACCCCTTCTTTTTCTATCGATCATCTCTAGCAACTTAGCTTATGGGACAGTCTCCAACCGGATTACTTTTTAATTTGAGCGTCGTAAGCTTCTTGATAGATTTGGATCAGACGGTTCAGATTCATGCTGTCGAGCGTCTTGAGATACGTATCCCAATCTTTCTCGACGTCCGCGTCGCCGGTGACGAAGCGGGCGAGCATTTCCTCTACGTAGTCGTTGACCGTCTTCGAGAGATCCGCGATTTCGGTTGCCTGCTCGTTCGTCATGAACAGCGGAGGAACGGTCGCGTAGGCGCCCGATTTGTAAGGCTCGTAGTTGTTTTTCGTTTCGTTGTAGAGAATGACTTCGAGATCGTCGTCGCCCTTGCTGACCGCGCTCAGGCGGAATTCGTTGGAGCGGAGCGCCGGACCGGTCTGCGCCCAGTTGACGTTCTGGACTTCGCCGAACGACTTCAGCTCGGACCACTTGGCCGGCTGGCCGTTAATGCCGATCTCGCCTTCCGTCGCGTTGCGCCATTCCTGATCCGGACGGCCGTAGTTGCTGCGCAGCGTGTGCTCGTATTCGTACAAGCCGTCGGCCCAGCGAAGCGCGACCTCGGGATTTTTCGCCTTGTTCGTTATGAGGAAAGATCCGGTCGTCAGGCTCGTCGCGTCCGTAGGAGCGTACTGCGCGCCGTTCGGGCCCTTCAGCACGGGAACCGTCTTATACTCGTTCCAGCGTCCGCTCTCGCCGAGAAGCTGAGTGAATACGCCTTGGTGGCCGCCCGTAGAGGCGCCGAGCAGAGGGACGTCCGGATTTTCTCCGACCTGGATGAGCTGGTTGTCGTCCTGCGTGAACGATTCCGGCGTGATCAGACCTTCGGAGTAGAGCTTGTTCAGATATTTCAGGCCCTCCTTCCATTCCGGCTTCGTGTACGAGACGTCAAGCTTGCCGTCCTGGACGAACAGCCGCTTCGTCGTGCCGTAGATCGGGTTGTAGATGAACGAGTTCATCAGGAAGCCGTCGATAGAAGATCTCCAGGACTTCGGAGAGATGGACAGCGCGACTTCGTCCGCCTTGCCGTTGTCGTTCGGGTCCTGCGTCTTGAACGCCTTAAGCACGTCGTACAGCTCTTCGGTCGTCGTCGGCATTTTCAAGCCCAGCTTGTCGAGCCACGGCTGGTAGATCCACATTTTCTGACTCATCGAGCAGTGATAGCATTCGTTGACTTCCGGCAAGGAGTAGATGTTGCCGCCCGGAGCGGTGATCGCTTCCTTGATGTCCGGACGTTCGGCGAACAGCTTCTTCGTCTGCGTGCCTTGGCTCTCGATCAGGTCGTTCAAAGGCAGGAACACGCCTTGCGAGCCATAGATCATCTCTTGCGCCGGAGACACGTTCATGCCGAAGATGACGTCCGGATAGTCTTCGCTGGCGAGCACGAGGTTCAGCTTCTCCTGCATGCTCTGTTCCGGAACGACTTCCCATTCGATATGGACGTTCGTTTTCTCTTCGTACCATTTGGTGAATTCGTTGGTCGAGAAATCCTCGACGAGCGGATTGCCGCGTACCATGACTTTCAGCGTTACTTTTTCCTTCGTAATCGGATAAGTGCCAGGCTCGGTCAGCAGCCCGCCGTCTGCGCTTGCGCTCCCCGCAGGGGCGCTGGAGGAGGCGGAGCCTCCGTCGTTCTTGGAACCGGAGCAAGCGGCCAGAACCGTGGATAACAGCAGTACAGTCGCGATCAAGCTGAACAAGGATTTCTTCATATAGACCCTCCCGAAGTGATTGCGAATTAAATTAGCCTTTAATCGAACCGATCATGACGCCCTTGACGAAAAACTTCTGAACGAACGGATATACGAGCATAAGAGGGACGGACGAGATGACGATCAGCGAGTATTTGAGCAGCTCGCGCAAGCCTTGACGGGCCGCCGCCGATTTGACGTCTCCCAGCATGTCGATCCGAACTTCGTTCTGGACGAGAATATCTCTGAGAATGAGCTGAAGCGGATACAGCTGCGGGTCTTTCAAGTAGATCATCGCGTTAAAATATTGATTCCAGTGGCCGACCGCATAGAAGAGCGCGATGACGGCAATAATCGGTCCCGACAGCGGCACGACGATCTTCAGCAGAAAGCGGAAATCGTTGCAGCCGTCGATCTGCGACGCCTCCAGCAACTCGCCCGGAATCGTCGTCTGGAAGTAGGTGCGCATGATGATGACGTTCCATACGGACAGCGCGGTCGGTATCAGCATCGCCCATACGGTGTCGATCATATGCAAGTCTTTCACGACGAAATAAGTCGGGATGAGCCCTCCGTTAAACATCATCGTGAAGACGAACAGCAGCATGAACTTGTTCCGTCCCCGGAAGTCTTTGCGCGACAGCGGGTAAGCGGCCAGAATCGATAGGACGACGTTGATGAGCGTTCCTGCGATCGTATAGAAGAACGTGTTTTGGAAGCCCGTCAGGATGTTCTTGTTCTTGAATACGGCTTTGTAGCCGTCGAGCGACGGTTCCACCGGCCACAGCCACACTTTGCCCGACAGGACGGCATAGCTGGAACTGAAGGAAGCGCTTACGACATAGACGAGCGGATACAGCACGACGATGAGCACGATCGTCAGCATCATGGAATTGACGATGTTGAAGGCGCGGTCTCCGCCCGACTCCCGAATCGGCTTGGCTTGCATGGCTTTCGTTCCTCCTACCATAGGCTTTCCTGCCCCACTTTCTTGGCCGTCTGATTTACGACGATGAGCAGTACGAATCCTATGGCGGCTTTGAACAAGCCGATGGCAGTCGCGTAAGAGAAGTTAAGCGCTTGAGAAACGAGCCCGATTTTGTACACGTAGGTATCGATGACTTCGGAGGCTCGCAGATTCAGCGCATTTTGCATCAGCAAAATTTTCTCGAAGCCGGTCTCCATGATCTGACCCGTGTTCAGAATAAGCAGAATGACCGCGATCGGCATAATGCCGGGCAAGTCGATATGCCGCATGCGCTGCACCTTGCTCGCGCCGTCCATGACGGCGGCCTCGTGAAGCGAAGGATCGATGCCGGCCAACGCCGCCAAGTAGATAATGCAGGCGAATCCGACGTTCTGCCACACATGGGACCAGACGTAGATCGACTGGAACATGCCGGCTTGGCCCATGAAGTTGATCGGATCTACGCCGAACCAGCCCAGGAACGAGTTGATAATGCCGGTCCGAGGGTCGAGAAACTGGAACAGCAAACCGACCACGACGACCAATGAAATGAAATAAGGCGCATAGGTGACCATCTGTACCGTTTTCTTGAACCGCTCGTGCTTTACGTAGTTCAATCCCAGAGCCAGCAGGATGGGAAAGGGAAAGCTGGCGATTAAGGTGTAGAAGCTGATAGACAGCGTGTTTCTCAGCAATCTCCAGAATTCGTAGGAATTGAAGAAACGCTCGAAGTGGGCGAATCCGACCCATGGGCTTCCGAACAGGCCTTTGGTGACCGTGAATTGCTTGAACGCGATAACGTTTCCAAACATCGGTACGTACTTGAATACGACGATGTAAAGAAGCGGCAGAGCGAACAGCGCGTACAACTGCCAGCCTTTCCTTACATCGGTCAAGGTTCTCAGCTGCAATCCCCCCTCGGCTTAAGACTTGTTGTTTCCGGCCGGTGATTCGAAGTATAGAGGGGGGCAAGCTCGTCCGTAAAGAAGACAAAATCAAGGACTATGCACGAATTTAGAATGGGCTGCAAGCGCTTTTATTCCACGTTCATAGACTATTCAATTGTTTAGAATCAGCCTCGGGAATTGCGGCGAAACTCCGTGGCGCTAAGGCCGTTCGCCCTTTTGAAGGCGCGGCTGAACGAGTTGAGGGAATAGTAGCCGACCCAGGCGGAAATCTCGTTGACGGGCATCTCGCTCTCGGTCAGCATCCTCTTGGCATGACCCATGCGCACGTTCTCCAGATAGTCGGAGAAGTTCACGCCGGTCTGTTCCTTGAAGAAATAGGAGATGTACGCTTCCGACGTATTGAAGCGGTCGGCCAAGGTGGTGAGGCTGAGATCGGTCTGCATGTAATGTTCGTCCAGGTAACGGATCAAGTCGTCCTTAAGCTGGTTGTTGTGGCTCTTCTTCCGGTCGTGCTGGCCCTGGCAGAGCAGCAGGAACCCGTCGGACAGCTGGCTGAAAGCGAGTTTCGCCGGACGGCCGGATTCGGAGGCGACCAGGGCCGAGTGGATTTTCTCGTTCTGCCGCTCCGCTTCCGTCGCGGCTTGCTCCAGGCATTTCAGCAGCGTGCCGGTCATTTCGTTAACGAGAATTTTGCCGACGGCGACCGGCAGATTCGGTTGATCGAGATTGTTCTCGCGAATTTGGCCGAGCAGAGCTTCTGTCTCGGCGAAGCTGCCGGACTTGACCAGATTGATCAGCCGCTGCTCGACGTCGGGCGGGTAGTAGTAAGCCGGAAGGACAGGGTTGTCTTCGTCGTCTTGCGTCACGATCGTGCGCTCCTCGGACCAACTGGCCCGCTGCAGCAGCAGACGGGCTTCCTCGTACGAGCGGCTGATCTCGGTCATCTCCAGATAGCAGCCACCGACTGCGGCGTAGGTTTGCACGTTCAGCGCGCCGAAGATGCGGTTCTGCAGTTCCTTGAGCATGCGGCGGATTTCGTCCAGATAAGCTTCCGGAGATTCCGAATCGCCGTTAAACAGCAGGCCGATCTGATTTTCCCCGAGATCGTGGGTCGAGATCGTCTTGCCGAACCCTTTGGAGATCATGTCGCGTATGGCGATCTTGCGGAAGTCGAGCTCGGTAAGCATCGCTTCGTTATAGGAGCCGTCATAGCCCGCGATGACCAGAATGCCGACGGAGAAGCGGCTCCCTTCCCACGATTGCCGGGAGTGCTCCATGGCGACGGCGATGTCCTTGTTGGACAAGTAGTGTCCGCGAAGCAGACGGTCGTAAAATCCGCTGCGAATCAGCGGAACCTGCTGCTCCATCTTCTCGGACAGAAAATCGTTGCTGTGCACGAGATTGGTGACGGAGGCGCGAATCTGCTCCCAAGCGTTGCGCTGCGGGGGCGCTTCCGCGCCCGTTCGCTGGCTGGGCAGGACGCGCAGCAGCATCCAGAGAGGACGGCTGTTGCGATAGGAGAACAGCAGCGCGGCGAGCAGGCCGAAGCCGAGACCGAGCAGAATGATCGTCAGGATGAGCTGCTTGAAGTAGCGCACCTGCTGAAGGACGTACGCCTCGGGCTGCGCGGACAAATACGTCCAGCCGTTGTAGCGGGACGTCGTCTTCGTTACGAGCATGCTGCTGCCTTCGATGTCGAGCTGGGAGAAGCCGTCCGGCAAATTTTTCTCCCATCCGATGTCGATATCCGAGCCGATCCGGCTGATGATGTCGCCCTTGCCGTCGGCGATAAAGGCGAAGCCCCCGTTGCTCGAATCGAGCTTGTGCAGCAGACTGCGGATCTGATTGTCGTCGATCAGCATCAGGACGACGCCGGAGCGCTCCCGGGTTCCGAACGACTGCATGTAGGTGACGACGGAGTGGGGCTTGCCCCGATAGACGGCAGGCTGTCCGGGAAGGAACGTCTTGCGACCGGCGGCGGCCGTCAGGCTGCTTGCCCATTCTTCGTAAGATTGGTCGGCATAACGAAACTCCAAATCGTAGAACTGCCGAAGCGAATGCGAAGTGTCCGGAGAGACGACGGCTCCACTGCGGGGATAGGCGACGTAATAGTCCAGAATAAAGTGGTTGAACAAAGGATAGTCGAACAGATCTTTGCGAAGCTCCAGAATCCGCACCGGATTCGTGCCGTAGAACGGCCTGTCCACATACTGGAAGCTTAGCGCCTTCGGGCTGCTCGACACTTGCTCGGCGATCGTCTCCAGCTCCTCGAACCGGCGGTCCATAATTTCCTTCGTCTGCTCCATGACCGCGTAGGCCGTTTCCTTGGAGTGGTTTTCCACCAGCGCCGAGGTTCTGTCGTAGGCGTACAGCGCAACGGCCAAGAAGCCGGCCAACAGAATGCCGTACGGGACGAAGAAATGAATCCATACCTTCATGCTTCCGCGTTGCTTGTCAATGCTCATGAATCGGACTCCCCCTGATGTCTTCTGTGTAAGGGTTTTCTAAAATGATAACAAATATCGCGGTCCAGCGGTATGTAAATGAGAGCTGTATTTTTCTTCCGGTCTCGGGAGCGGGAGCTGCGGTTAAATCAGGAAGGGTTGGATATATTAAAAGGAAATTCGAGCCAAGCGCCCGCGCAAGGAGGGGATGGGCATGAGCGAGACGGCGAGCGAAGATAAACGCGGAGAAAATTACGTCTTTTCGGACATGCAGGAAAACATCGGCCATATTCGGCGAATGCTCGGAGATCCGGCGGACCTTGTCATTCGCATCATCAGCATCGGCGGGGGCGAGAGAAGCTGCGCGCTCGTCTTTCTCTCCGGCTTGTCGGACAAGGCGGTCATCGACGAGCAGATCGTCCGGCAGATTCTGAAAGCGGGCCGCATCGGGCAAGAGGATTCGGGCCTGGAAATTTCGGAGGTGCTGGGCGGCCTTAGGAACGAGACGATGTCGGTATCCCAGGTTCTCGAAGTCAACCTCTGGAGCGACGTCATCAAAGCGGTTCTGTACGGAGATACCGCGATGTTCCTTGAAGGAGCGGACGACGCTCTGCTGGTCGGCACCCAGAATTGGAAGGAACGGAGTATCGAAGAGCCGCCTACCGAAGCGCTGGTCCGGGGACCGAGGGAAGGGTTTACGGAGAAGATCGAGACCAATGTCGGCCTGATCCGCAGAGGCATTCGCGACATGAACTTGCGCTTCGTCTCTTATACGATCGGAAGACGATCGCGCAAAACGCTTATTTTGACGTACATCCAAGGCATTATTCATCCGGGCATCGTAGAAGAAGCGCGCAGAAGATTGGATACGATCGACATCGACGACGCTCCCGAATCGGGCTTTATCGAGCAATGGATCGAGGACAGCTTTCTGTCTCCGTTTCCGCAATTGCTGCATACGGAAAGGCCGGATAAAGTCAGGGCGGCGCTGCTGCAGGGCAAGGCGGTGATTATGCTGGAAGGGACACCGTTCGCGCTTATCCTGCCGACGACGTTCGTGGCGTTGATCCAGTCGCCGGAGGACTATTACGAACGGTGGATGATCGGTTCGTTAATCCGGCTGCTGCGCTACTTCGCGGTATTTATTGCGCTCTTCCTCCCATCCGTCTATATCGCTCTCGTATCGTTCCACCCTGGGATGATTCCGTTTAAGCTGGCCTTCTCGATCGCCGCGGCGAGGGAAGGGGTGCCCTTTCCCGCGGTCATCGAAGCCCTGCTGATGGAAGGGACGCTGGAGCTGCTGCGCGAAGCCGGCATACGACTTCCGAAACCGATCGGCCAGACGATCGGCATCGTGGGCGGCCTCGTCATTGGAGAAGCGGCGGTTCAGGCGGGCGTCGTCAGTCCGATCATGGTCATCGTCGTCGCCATAACGGCGATCTCGTCGTTTGCCATTCCGTCCTACAGTGCGGGCATCTCCTTCCGCATGCTGCGGTTCGCGACGATGCTGGCGGCCGCGGCATTGGGGCTGTTCGGCATTATTCTGACGTTCATCATGATCAGTATTCACCTCGTCAGGCTGAAAAGCTTCGGCATGCCTTACTCCACGCCGGTCGCCCCGATGTTTACTAGCGATTGGAGAGATTTGGTCGTTCGTTCACCCGTGACGTTTCTGACCAGAAGACCTCAATTCATGCAGACAAAGAATGCTAACCGGGCAAGCAAGAGAGGAAAGAGAACATGAAATCGTTCGAATACGGCGACCGGGAGATCGGGACGGCCGAAGTGTTCTTCGGGGTCAGCAATATGGTGATCGGCTTCTGGATTTTGACTCTTCCGCGTTCTCTCGCTACGATTACGAATTCCTCGGACGGTTGGATGTCGATCGTGCTCGGAGGGGGAGCGTCGTTGGCTATCGGTTGGCTGATTGCCTCCTTGTGCAAGCGGTTCCCCAAGATGGGGCTTATGGAGATGACGAAGTCGGTAGCGAACCGGGCGACGGCCAATGTGGTCGCTATGTTGTTCGCCTGTTATACGTTTCTGTTCGTCAGCTACGAGACGAGAGGGCTGGCTAACATTGCCAAGCTGTATCTGTTCGATCGAACGCCCGAGGAAGCGATCTGCCTGTTTTTCCTGCTCGTGGTGGCCTACGGCGTGGCGGGATCGAGCGCGGCGCTGCTTCGTCTGAATCTGGTGTTTCTCCCCATCGTTCTGCTGATTCTGCTCCTCGTGCTGGCGATGAACATTCCCTTTCTCAACTTAAATAATCTCAAGCCAATGTTCGTTACGGATTGGAAGGACTTGCTGAAGGGGACCAAGGACACCGTGTTTTCGTTTCTCGGCTTCGAAGTCATTCTGTTCTACAACGCCTGGATCAACCGGCCGCAGAAGGTAAGGAGAGCGGTTTTAGGGGGATTGACGATTCCTTTTACCCTCTATCTGCTCGTGTTCTTTTTCGTGATCGGAATTTTCGGCTCGGAGGTGACGAAGAACACCCTGTACCCGACAGCCGAATTGGCCAAGCAGGTGGAAATCCCGGGAGGGTTCTTCGAGAGGTTCGAATCGATCTTTTTTACGATCTGGACCATCACGTTATTCAGTACGACGGCCATGGCCTTCGATGTAACGATTATCGCCTTAAGAAGTCTGTTCCCCAAGACGAAACGAATAACATGGGTCATCGCGCTGTGTCCGATCGCCTATCTTGCCGCCATGCAGCCGCAGAGCGTTACGGAGCTCGATATTCTCGGGAAGTGGATCAGCTACGCGGCAATCGCGATCGGCTGGGGAATTCCGTCGCTGCTGCTTGGGGCGGCGATGATGAGGGGGGTTAGAGGCAATGGGTGCGCTTCGTAGAGGAATAGCCGCCTTGACCGTGCTGACCGTCATTTCCGGGTGCTGGGATCGGCTGGAGATCGAAGACCGGGGGTTCGTCGTCGGTTCTGCCATAGATCAAGGAGAGAACGGTACGTTCGAATTGACCTTTCAGTTGGTCGTTCCCAGCGCCATGCAGGGCACGTCGGCGGGCGGGGGGCATCCGTCGGCCATGGCATACCAGAACATCACCTCATCCGGCGCCACTCTGTTCAAGGCCGCGCGCAAGATGTCCAACGAAACGAGCCGTTCCCCCTATATGGAGCACAATAAGATCATTATCATATCGGAGGCGCTGGCCCGGGCGGGAAAGATTCAAGAGGTGCTCGATGTGTTCATTCGCGACCATGAGATGAGAAGGGCGGCGAAGGTGATGATCTCGGCCGGTCAAGCGAAGAAGCTGCTGAACGTCAAGCCGGACATCGAGACGCTTCCCGTACAGTACATTAACTCGACTTCGGAAAATCCGCAAAAAAGCGAATCGATCGTGCCGCCGACGACCATGGGCCGCGTTCACCGTTTTTTGTTGGAGACGCACAGCTTTGCGATTCCCAGAATCGCCCAGACCGATAACAAGATTTCTCTGAGCGGCGCGGCCGTATTCGGCAGCGATAACAGGATGAGAGGGTTTCTGAACGGAGAAGAAACCACGGGCAAAAATTTCTTCAGCGGCAGGGTAAAGGCGGGAGCGCTGGAGATTGAACTGGACGGAAAGGCCGTTGTGTACGAGATTAAGGGCGCAGACAGGACCATTCGCGCGAACGTGTCCGATCCGAGGAAGCCGGAATTCACGGTTAACGTGAACGTCGAAGGCAATGTCGGAGAATGGCATACCGATGCCGATCTTCTCGATCCTAAAGTTGTATGGGCGATAGAGAACCGGGTCAGGGAGAAGATTCAAACGATGATGTACTCGGTGCTGGAGAAGCTGCAGAAGCAATACAAGGCGGATGCGATCGGATTGAGCGATTATTTGAACGAAAATCACTATCGCATCTGGCAAAAGATCAAAGACGATTGGGACCACGGCGAGAATTTGTTCTCGAAATGCCGCGTGATCGTAAGAGTGAACGCCAAGCTTAGAATTTTCGGCACCATCGAGCGAGTTCAACGGAAGGGGGATTAACCATGCATTCGCTGATGAAGGGATTGTCGGACCGCTTTCCTTCGATGACGGTGCTTGTCCATGCGGCTTTTGCCTGGGGTATCCCCTGGACCGTGTATAAGATTAACAAAGCTTTGCATCGGTATGGGGATCCGCCTTGGAAAAGGGAGGAAGAAGATTAGCCCGATACTATAAGAGCCCTGAACGGAATAGGATGTAAAGGAAACAACTCATGAAAGCGCAATCATTGTTGACGCCCGCATCGATTCCTATGGAGGCGATAAAATTGGGTACTCGATTGTTGATCGAGCAGTTGATCAAACGGCATTATCCTCGGCTTAGATACGTTCGAGCGCATACGACCGGGAGGAATACGGCGACGCTGTACGCCTGGAACGAAGATCTGGAGCTGCCCGCAGCGGACGCCGCCGAGCTGAAGAGGTTCGCGGCCGGACATTTGGCCCCGTACGTCTGCTATCGGGTCAAGGCGTATTCGAAGCTTCAGGAAGACCTCGTGCCCCGGGAACGCGAGCTGCCGGAGCCTATCATGCAGGCGGCCACGAACCGCATTCTAAACCCGAGCGGAATCGCAGCCGTGATGAACGGTCTGCTGGAGAAGCAGGTGCTGACCTTCCGCAAGTACGATTACTGTTCCAACACGATTCACTTTGAAGTTCGCACGGCTAAGGAGCGGTCGGAGATCGAGGAGGAGCTCGTTCAGCGCTGCTTGAGCGAATTGATTCCGCTCGGCGCTCGTTGCGAGCTTGTCTACTGCGCGGAAGAATAGTTAAGCCCGAAGCGGCCGGATCTAGCTCCGATATGCCAGACTTCGATTGGTTGCAATCAAGCGGCTTTCATCGCACCGCATTTGCTTTACTGTTAGCCCCCTAATGGAAGCCGTTCCTTGGGTTTCCATTAGGGGGCACCTGTATTGTCTTATTGTCTCTTCCGATAATAAAAATACGCTAAATCTCAATGGGAGGCTTACACTCCCTAGCGACAACCCTGTGAACTGTAAACGACAGCTCTACATAATCGATCTTTTAATAGGTCATTGTTATTTTTTTTGCAGTAAATGCAGCAGCGGATTTATTCCAGATATAAAAATATCCTTCCACATCATTTTGGGGTGTGAATGGTGCATTTATTCCGGCTGCTTCACCGTCCCAGAACATTTCGATTACATTATAATTTTTATCCATAAATCCAACTTCATAGTGCTGATTTGAGTCTAGCTCAAACTTGAATCGTGCCGTTACGCCTTTTCTAATGATCCACGCATCACCATTTGTTTGAGTAAATTTTGTTCTTGTATTATAGGCAATAGATACATTTCCAAAACTAATTTCTGCCATTGGCGAGATCACTATCGGAGGACCTAGTGCCTGAATACTTCTTACGTTGTTTTCATCAAATTTACTAACAGATGGTAGAAATTCAATACTGTTATTCGTTTTCAGTAGCGTTTTTGTTCCACTCGCCGATGCATCAGCGGGAGCTGCTAAAGAACCTAAATTGCCATTCTCTGTGCTTGATCCGACTGGCTTAGCTACAACTTCGTTTTCTGGTACTTTACTACCTACGGAAGCGTATGCTGCAGTTGTAGCTAAGACGACTGTGATTGCTAATGCTAAAACTACGGTTAAATGCTTTTTTTTCATTTAAAACCCTTCCTCTCTGATACATATTATTTTCTATCATAGTATAAGACAATTTGAAAAGGAAAATGTTGCATTTTATTTGTTTTATTTTTCTAGATTTACTAATTGAAACTTCGCGACGAGCAAATGACGATGTGGGACGCCATTCTTCCGGAAGCTGTCCGCAAGTTGCCCACCGAGCTTGCGATCATCGACGAGCTGCTGGACGACGAGCGTTTTCTCCAGCCGTTCGTCCAGTTGCACCCGAAGGGCAAGAAGAGCGGCCGTCCCACGCTTGCTGTCGAAAAGTACATTCGACTCATGGTACTTAAACACAAATACAATCTGGGCTACGAGTCGCTTGTGAAGGAAGTTGGCGACAGCATCACCTGGCGGATCTTCTGCCGAATTGCCATCGATGAGAAGATGCTGGATCCTTCCACGCTCATCTATGCCCGCAAACGTTACGGCGATAAAATCGTCGAAGACATCAACGCTGCGCTAGTGAAACAGTGCGAAGAAAAAGCGATTCTGAAAACCCGTAAATTCCGTACCGACACGACCGTTGTAGAATCTGATATTCATCATCCCACAGATGCTACGCTGCTGCAGGATGGTGTAAAGGTCATGACCCGGTTGATGAAGAAAATCCGAAAGGTCGCATCTCACGCCGTGCAAGGCTTTGAAGATCGCACAGCTGAAGTGAAAGAAAAGATTCTATCCATCGCCAAAGTTCTGCGCCGCCGCGCGCGAGAATCACGGGAAGAAGTCGACAAGATCACGCAAAGCGTAATCGAAGTAACCGACAGCGTCGTGAACCATGCACAAACCGTTATTGAAAAGCTGCAGACAAAGGCAGCCGACTTCCTCGGCGATGGTGACCGATCTCTGCTCAATGTCTCTCGTCGCCACGGCCGGATTGTTCTGGCTGGGCATCCATGCGGGCTGGGATTGATCGGCATTTATTGTTGCATGATTACGGACAAATGGGTCCGCGGCATTCTCGTGCTTCGGCGGCGGAAGGGGCAGAAATATTTGCGTAGGGCCGAGGCGTCGTACCCGTCGTCCGACAGTCGGGGAATCGCTGCGGAGACGAGATTGTCCGTATAAACCGTCGATGTGGGCCTTCATTCAATCTTCATAAAACCTTCATCGGAAGTTCATGTTGAAACTTCTTTTCCGTGCTAGAATTAATTTATATTTAGATTAAGTATAAATTAAATAACAGGAGGAATTCTCATGAGCACGAATACGAATACGAACGCAAACACCACGACCGTGAGTGCCGTATTGAACCAGCAGATCGCGAACTGGACTGTCCTTCATATGAAGCTTCACAACTTTCACTGGTATGTGAAAGGGCCGCAATTTTTCACGCTGCATGCCAAGTTCGAAGAGCTGTACACGGAAGCGGCCGCCAACGTCGACGTGCTGGCGGAGAGGCTGCTGGCGATCGGCGGCAGGCCGGTGGCGACGCTGACCGACAGCCTGCGTCTGTCGAGCGTCCGCGAAGCGGGCGGCGACGAGACGGCCGAGAGAATGGCGACGACCGTGGCGGAGGACTTCGCCCAATTGGCCGGAGAGCTGAGACAAGGCATCAAAATCGCCGAGTCGTTCGACGACGAGGATACGGCGGACTTGCTGCTCGGCATGAAAACGAACTTGGAGAAACACGCCTGGATGCTTAACGCGTTCGCCGGACGCTGACTCCGGGATCGAGTTGCGAAGCGCGGAGGACCGAATGTACAATAGACGGATAGGAGGTGAGTTCCATGGGCGCTTCTATTCGTCCGATCGGTCCTCCGCGATTCGCGGTTGCCGTTCATATTTTGGTCGGGCTGGCGCGCAGCGGCTGCAATCTGTCGAGCACGACGATCGCGGATCAAGTCCATTCCCATGCTACGTTCATGCGCAGAATTTTGGCGCGGCTGGCGCATGCCGGACTGGTCGAAGCGCGGGAGGGCCGGGACGGAGGATACAGCCTGAAGCTGCCGCCGGAGCAGATTACGCTTGCGGACGTCTTCGCTGCGATCCGCTGGGAAGGGACTGAGGAGGCGGGCGGCGACGGCTGCGGCAAGGAGGAAGGCTCGCCGTGCGGCGAAGTCGACTGGAACGAACGGCTCGACTTGGCGTTGATCGAGATCATGAGCGCGATGGATCGTCAAATGCTGGACTACTTGCGCCGGCACACGATTGCGAGTCTGATCTGACAAAGGATTGACATCGGCGAAGTGCCGTTATAATATGTGCTTAGGATGGGTGCAGTTGACGATACGGTTGGCTGCGCCTTATTTTGATCATAACTGTGCCTAAGTCGGGCTCAGTATTATTGGGAGGATGTCAAGATGGATATTGCGGCAATCGTACTGCAGTCTTTGTTGGCGCTCGCCTTTGTCGGAGCGGGCATTTCCAAGCTGGCGGGAGTAAAGGCGCATGTCGACAACTTTAACCACTGGGGGCTGCCGCAGTGGTTCAGAATCGTGACCGGACTGGTCGAGGTCGTCGGAGCGGCGGCGCTGGTCGTCGGATTCTGGGACCCGAGCTGGGCGGCCGCGGGAGCGCTGTGGCTGGGCGTCACGATGCTCGTGGCCATTCTCGTCCACGTTCGGGTCAAGGATTCGCTGAAGCTTACGTTCCCGTCGATTGTCCTGTTCGTGCTGCCTGTCGCGCTGTTGATCATCGAGTGGGACGCCTTGGCCGATTTCCCGGGATTCTAAGCGTGGGGCGGTAGGGGCTGTCTCATAAGTAAGGGCGTACAAGATTATCGATGAAAAAAGAAGGGCATCTATCTTCATTTCAGGATCGGAGTTCGGGGGCCCCGCAAAATAATCGGAATAAGCTTCGAAGCTTAACGTCACTTTGTGGGGGATCTTGCATCGGAAGGAGATAGATGCACTTGGCACCATTCATCGATAATCGTGCAGTACGACTTTCCAACTTATGAGACAGCCCTCCTTCCTGTTAGCTCAAGTCGAAAAAAAAGCACAACTGACCAATTCGCATACATAAACCGACCTGCGAAACACCTGATGGAGAGGCATTTGCAAGGAGAACGGAGGGCGATGTTCTAAAGAATCGGTTATTGTCTCCCAAATGGTGCTCAAACGGAGGGCGATGTTCTAAAGAATCGGTTATCGACTCTCGAATGGTACTCAAACGGAGGGCGATGTTCTAAAGAATCGGTTATTGTCTCCCAAATGGTGCTCAAACGGAGGGCGATGTTCTAAAGAATCGGTTATCGTCTCCCCAAACGCGCACAAACGAAGATTGTTGCTCGAAAGAATCGCACATTGGCACATGGGGGAGTCCATGACGAATAGCCTTTTTACGCCAAAAAAGCCTTGCGGAGTTGATGGGAGTCAGTTGGTCAGTCGTAGAAAAATAGCCATTGACATTCCCGAGCAATTGTAATATCTTAAAATCAAGATAAACGAAATTGAGATAATACAATCAGTCGAAAGGAAGGCAGGTGCGAACGATGGCGGACAATGGGCGCGATGCGTCGCTCGATCTCTATATCGCTCTAAGCCGGGCCAGCCAATGGGTGAACGCGCACGTCGATCAAGACATCAAGCGCTCCGGGCTGAACAGGACCGAGTTCGGGGTTCTCGAGCTGCTGTACCATAAAGGCTCGCAGCCTCTACAGCAAATCGGCGGCAAGGTGCTCATGAGCAGCGGCAACATCACTTACGTTGTGGATAAGCTCGAGCAGAAAGGGCTCGTCCAGCGAAGGGCCTGCACGGAAGACCGGCGACTCGTGTACGCGGATATTACGGATTCCGGACGGCAGCTGATCGAGGACGTGTTCCCGCGGCACAGGGAAGTGATTCATCAAGCGTTGGGTGGCCTGGACGAAGACGAGAAGAAGGCGGTTAGCGCGCTGCTCAAGAAGCTGGGGAAAGCGGCCGAAGAGGGATTCAAGTAGGGCGCGTGTAACGTGAGCTCTGCAAGACATCTGGAAGCGAACAGGCTCTTGGATCCCGTTTTCAGGTCATATATCTTAAAATAAAGAATCTTAAATTTGACATAGAGAGGCTGGATGGACAGATGAGCGACTTCGAAACTTTGGTGAAAAATCGCAGATCGGCAATGAAATTCGTGAAGGACGTGGAGATAACGGAACGCGAGTTGAGCGAAATGTTCAGTCTGACCAAATTCGCGCCGTCGGCTTTTAATCTTCAGCACGCGCATTATATCGTCGTGAAAAATCCGGAGATCAAGAACAAGCTGTACGAAGCGGCGAACAAGCAGTACAAAGTTCTGACCTCCTCCGCCGTCATTCTCGTATTGGGCAATACTAATGCCTACCGCGATGTCGGCCCTATTCACGAAGGGTTGCTGAACCTGGGCGTTATGAGCAAGCAGGAATACGACATGACCGTCGAGTCGGTGCTGATCTTCTATGAGGAGCGGGGGGAACCGTTCCAGCGCGAGGAAGCCATCCGCAACGCAAGCCTGTCGGCGATGCTGTTCATGCTGATCGCCAAGGACAAGGGCTGGGACACGTGTCCGATGATCGGCTTCGATCCTGTCGAAGTCGGAAGAATCTTGAACATCCCCGAATCTTACGTGCCGGCGATGATGATTGCGATCGGCCAAGAGGATACGTCAAGCCAACGGCCGCGCGGCTATCGCAAGCCGGTGGGCGAGTTCGTGAGCTACGATACTTTTTGAATTCATCCCTATTAAGGAGAGGATACAGATGACGCAACGCACTTCAGGCATTCACCATGTTACGGCTTTCGTGAGACATGCGCAGGCTACCGTCGATTTCTATTCGGGAGTACTCGGACTGAGACTGGTTAAAAAGACGATCAACTTCGACGCGCCCGAAGTTTACCACCTGTATTTCGGCAATGAAGCAGGCAGTCCGGGGACGGTCATTACGTTCTTTCCTTGGCCGACGTCCCGCAAGGGCCGCATCGGGGGAGGGCAGGTCGGCATCACTTCTTACGTTGTGCCGGCGGGGACGCTGGGTTTCTGGAAGGAGCGCTTCGAGAAATTCCGCATTCCGACGACGGAGACGAGCCGGTTCGGAGAGCCGTTGCTGCAGCTCGATGACCCGGACGGCTTAAGAATCGAGCTGGTTGAGCGGGAGGACGGTCCGGCGAGCCGTTGGGCTTTCGGAGGAGTTTCCGCGGACAAAGCGATCAAAGGCTTCGGCGGAGCGCTGCTGCTCAGCACGGCTCCGGAGCGGACGGCGTCGGTGCTTGAGAACGTCATGGGCCTGCGCAGAATCGCCCAGGAGGGAGATTACGTCCGCTTCCAAGCGACGGGAGACTTGGGCAACATTATCGACGTGAACGTCGCCCCGGTCGCGCCCGGAGCCGGCGGAGCGGGAACGGTTCACCACATTGCCTGGAGAGCGGAGGACGACGAAGACCATGCGCGCTGGAGAAGCCTGGTGGAGGAGAGCGGCTATCAGCCGACTCCGGTTATCGATCGGCAGTACTTCAACGCGATTTACTTCCGCGAGGAAGGCGGAATATTGTTCGAGATCGCGACCGATCCTCCGGGTTTCGCGCGCGACGAACCGGCGGAGACGATGGGCGAGCAATTGATGCTGCCTGTGTGGTTCGAGCCGCACCGCGCCCAGATCGAACAAGGACTGACGCCGATCGAAGTTCGCGTACTGGAGGAGGATCTCCGATGATGAAGCATATTTATCGGCAAGGCTCCGATCCGGGCGCCCCGACGCTTCTGCTACTGCACGGAACGGGAGGAACGGAGCACGACTTGCTGCCGCTGGCCGAGACGATCTCGCCGGGCTCCTCGGTTCTGAGCGTGAGGGGCAACGTGTTGGAGAACGGTATGCCGAGATTTTTCCGCAGGCTGGCCGAAGGGGTATTCGATCTGGAGGATCTCGAGTTCCGTACGAAGGAGCTTCACGGGTTTCTGGACTCGGCGGCTGCCGAATACGGCTTCGACCGCGGCAATCTGGTGGCCGTCGGTTACTCCAACGGCGCGAACATCGCAGGCAGCTTGCTTTTCTACTACGGGCAAGCGCTCAGGGGGGCTATTTTGCACCATCCGATGGTTCCGCGGCGCGATTTTCGGCTTCCGAATCTCTCGGGCGTTCCGATCTTCATCGGCGCGGGGGAGAACGATCCGATCTGCACGCCGCAGGAAACGGAGGAGCTGCAATCGCTGCTGACGGGAGCCGGAGCGAACGTCGCGCTGCATTGGGAGCGGTTCGGCCATCGGCTGACATCGACCGAGGCCGCTGCAGCGACCGAATGGTTCTCCCGGACGTTCGCAGCGGGGGGAGGCGAACGCGCATGATCGGGCTGGATCCAGCCGACCTGAGCGAGAGGGACAGCTACAAGCTGCTGATCGGCAGCGTCATCCCAAGACCGATCGCGTTCGTCACGACGCTCTCGAAATCGGGCGTCCTGAATGCCGCTCCCTACAGCTACTTCAACATCGTGACCGCCAACCCGCCGATGGTGTCGATCTCCGCGCAGCGAAGGGACGGGGAGCGCAAGGATACGGCCAGGAACGCGATCGAGACGGGACAATTCGTCGTTCATGTCGCGGACGAATCCTACATCGGGAAGATCAACGAGACCGCCGCGGGCGTTCCTTCCGAGCAGAGCGAGGTCGAGCTCGCCGGGCTTACGCCGGTCCCCAGCGCGAAGGTTGCCGTTCCGGGCGTCGCCGAGGCGAAAATCCGGCTCGAATGCGTGCTGGAGCAAGCGATTCCGCTCGGCGGAGATAAGACGTCGCGGGCTTGCGATCTGCTGATCGGGAGAGTCGTATACTTCCATCTGGACGAAGCGGTGTACGCGGACGGGCATATCGATCCCGCGGCGCTGAAGGCGGTAAGCCGCCTGGCGGGCAGCTCGTATTCCAAGCTGGGAGATTTATTTTCCATAGACAGACCTTCCTGAAGGGGAGGGATGAGCAGGCAGCGGGCGACCGCTGTCTGTGTTTTTTGTAGGAAGAAACGCGGTTTCCGGGCGATCTTTTGGGGCAGGTTATTATGGTGCATCGCAACTTCACCGCAATCCGAAGGAGAGATTCATGAACACGCGCCCACAGCATCGAGACGGACGATTGGACGGTCAGACGATCCTCTTGCTCGCGGTTAACGGACTGTTCGTCATGGCGACCGCTCTATCCGGCACTTATTTCGGAGTCTATATCTGGAAAGCCAGCAACGACTATTTCAAGCTGGGATGGTTTACGCTCATTACCCATCTGTGCATGGGGATTACGTTCTGGATCGCCGGCAACGCGGCCAAAGAAAGGAACAAGATGATCCTTCTGAGGCTGGGCATTGCGATCTCCGCCGGTTTCTACGCGCTAGTGCTTCTCTTGAAAGGGAACGCCATCAACTACATATGGCTGCTAGGTCTTGTTCAAGGAGTCGCGACGGGCTTGTTCTGGCTCGCGTACAACGTCGTCTACTTCGAAGCGACGGAGCCCGACAATCGAGACAAGTTCAACGGCTGGGCGGGAACGATCGCCTCGTCGATCGGAATCGTCGTGCCGTGGACTTCGGGATGGCTGATCTCCCTGCTCGGCGGCGACAACGGCTACCGCGCGATCTTCATCTCTTCGGCTTGCGTGTTCGTGGCGGCGATCGCGACGAGCTTCTTCATTCGCAACCGCAAAACCTCGGGCAGCTACCATTGGCGTTGGCCATACAAGCTATTGAAGGAACGCGGCTCTGAATGGCCTACCGCGCTGGGAGCGCTAGCTTCGCAGGGAGTACGGGAGAGTGTGTTCGGGGTCCTCATCGGCGTGCTGATCTACGTTCAGACCGGCAGCGAGATGAAGCTGGGCAACTTTATGCTGCTGACTTCGGCGGTCGGGTTCGCGAGTTTCCTGGCTACGGGAAAGTGGCTTAAGCCCAAATGGAGATACTGGGGGATGCTGACGGGCGCCGTTGCGCTGATCGCCGTCATTCTGCCGATGTTCGCAGGATTCAGCTATGGAACGCTGCTTGCTTTCGGATTGGGAGCGGCGTTGTTCTTTCCGCTCTACATTCTGCCCATTACCGCGGCCGTCTTCGATCTGATCGGGAGAGATGAGGAGAGCGTCGGGAGAAGGGTAGAATACGTCGTGGCCCGGGAATTGGCGCTGAACGTCGGCCGGATCGTCGGGATGGCGGTCTTCATGGGCGTCATCTCCTTCAGCAAGACGCCGCTGGCGATGAAGTGGCTGCTGCTGGCGGTGGGCAGTTCGCCGCTTCTAAGCTGGTTGTTCATGCGCAAGGTTCTGGCGAGGGGGAAAAGGGCTGAGTTAAGCGAGGGTTGACATGAAACCAAAAGGTTTCATATAATGGGAGTGAGAAATGAAACCAAAGGGTCTCCTATAAGGAGGAGAATCGAATCGTGACCGATACAACTCAGGACAAGCTGCCCGATATTCGTCAGACTCAACTGCTTCATGCGCCGATCGATAAAGTATGGAAGGCCGTCGCCACGGCGGAGGGAATCTCGGTTTGGTTTATGCCGAACGACTTCCAGCCGATCGTCGGACACGATTTTCATCTCGATGCCGGTCCTTACGGCAAATCCCCGTGCAAGGTGACGGAGATCGATCCGCCGAACCGCCTCTCCTTCAACTGGGGCAAGATCTGGTTCGTAACATTCGAACTCGTCGACAAGGGCGGCCAGACCGAATTTACGCTCATTCACGGCGGCTGGTCCGCGGAAGGCGCGACGGAGTACGGCGAGCCTCACGAAGTCGTGCGCGAGCGGATGAACGGCGGCTGGGTCGGCATCGTGGGCAAGCTGAGCGAATATGTCGGAGCCTAACGCGGCATCGGCGGAACGGAAGCACGACGTCTTCCAGGCGATCTCCGACCCGACCAGGAGAAGCGTACTCCGTCTGCTCGGGGATCGGGAGCTCCCGTTGAACGCGATCAGCAGCCATTTTCCGATGACCCGTCCCGCCGTCTCCAAGCATCTGCGCATTCTCGCCGAAGCCGGTCTGGTAAAGGAGCGCAAGGTCGGTCGGGAGACGCGCTATCGGCTGGACGCCGATCCGCTTCGCGAGCTCAAGAGCTGGCTGGCTTTCTACGAACGCTTCTGGGAGAACAAGCTCGACGCGCTTAAACGTTATGTGGAGACGGACGACTGATGGCCGGGGCTGAGAGGCCGCATTGGAGCGAAATGGATCGTAAAATAATTATATAATGATTTATGTATATTGGAGGGGGAGCGGGGCGGCAGCTTGCGCTGCCACCGGAGTCCGTGGTATTCTCGGAATAACGATTTTGGACGGGAGGTGAAGGTAGGATGAATCGAGAGTTTGTGAACAATCAAGTGAGCCGGCTGCCGATCGCGATGGCTGGCATCGTTCATGGCGTGCGTGAAGACGGGAGAAGTCTGTCCAATTACGACCATACGATTGCACAACTCGCGAGAAGGTTCCTACCTTGACCAGAGCGGATCAATTTGAATCCGAACAGGGCGTAGGGAATTTTCCCTACGCCCTGTTTCTATATCCAGGACGGGAACCTCCGATATTCAGGAGGAACCGATATGTTAACGATTAATTGCCAAAACGTACGCAAATACAACGCTGCCCAGCTCGTGCTGGACAGCGTGACGTTCGAGCTTCATCACGGGGAGAAGGCCGGTCTCGTCGGCCGCAACGGAAGCGGCAAAACGACGCTGATGCGGCTGATTGCCAAGCTGGATACGCCGGACGAAGGGCTGCTGACCGTGCGCAAGGACGCCAGAATCGGCTATCTGGAGCAGATTCCGGCGGATTCGGAGCGCCGCACGGTCTATGACGTGCTCGCTCTCGGGTACCGCGGTCTGCTGGAATGCCGCGCCGAGATGACCGTCTTGGAGCAGCGGATGGCTGAACCGCAGACGGGGGAAGACCCGGAGCTGCTGGAGGCGCTGCTGCTGCAGTATGCTGCGCTCCAGGAGCGCTTCGAGCGGGAGGGCGGCTACGAGATCGACGCGCACATCGATCAGGTCGCAGGAGGCTTGCGAATCGGGAAGGAAGGGTACGAGAGAGACTACGCTTCGTTGTCCGGAGGAGAGAAGACGAAGGTGGGGCTCGCTTCCCAGCTCATCCGCAAGCCCGACTTGCTGCTGCTCGACGAGCCGACGAACCATCTGGACATGGGCGGCGTCGAGTGGCTGGAGGAGTTTCTATTGAAATACGACGGCGCATGCCTGATCGTCTCCCACGATCGTTACTTCCTGGACCGGGTCGTCACGAAGATCGTCGAGCTGGAAGACGGGGAGTCGCACGTGTTCCATGCGAACTACACGAAGTACATGAAGGAGAAGGAAGAGCTGGTCCTTCAGCAGTTCGCCGATTACCAGGAGCAGCAGAAGAAAATCAAGAAGATGCGCGAGACGATCAAGCAGCTCATGGAATGGGGGAGAATCGGCGACAACGGCAAGTTCTTCCGCAGGGCCGCATCCATGCAGAAAGCGCTCGACCGGATGGAGAAGGTGAAGCGTCCGGCGATCGACCGCAAGGAGGCGGAGTTCGAGCTGCGGCCGACGGATCGTTCGGGTAAGCAGGTCGTCGCGCTGGACGGGGTGGTCAAGCGTTACGGGCAGGTCGACATTCTCAGGGGCGCTTCGGCGCAGCTCGAATACGGGGAAAAGGCGATGCTGATCGGTCCCAACGGCGCGGGCAAGTCGACGCTGCTCCGGTTGATCCTTGGCCAGGAGGAGGCGGATGGAGGCGAGCTTAGGCTCGGTTCGCGGGTCGAGGTCGGTTATCTGGCCCAGCAGCAGCTTCCGGAAGATCCGAAGCAGTCGGTGCTGGATTATTTTCGCCGGGAGGCCGGCATGGAGGAAGGGGAGGCCAGGTCGCGGCTGGCGGCCTACCTGTTCTACGGAGCGGACGTGTTCAAGTCGGTCGGGCTGCTGTCCGGAGGGGAGTGGACGCGTCTGAGGCTGGCTCTTCTCGTGCTCCGCAAGCCGAACCTGCTCGTGCTGGACGAACCGACGAATCATATGGACATCGCATCAAGAGAGGCGCTGGAGGAAGCGCTCGAGGAATATCCCGGAACGATACTGGCGGTCACTCACGACCGCTACCTGATCAATCGGCTGTCGCAAAAAATCTGGGAGCTGGATGAGGGACGACTGACGGTGTACTTGGGCGACTTCGACGATTACAAGGCGGAGAGCAGGCGCAGGCGGGCGGCCGGCAAGCCCGCGGAACCGGCGAGCAGCCGCCAGTCTCGGGCTGAGGCGGAACGGCCGAAATCGGTCAATTCCGTCGCCGCTCGGCAGACCGTGCCTGTCCGGGAACGCCTGGAAGCGGAGATCGCCGAGCTGGAGCGGCGTCTGGCCGAGCTTGACGACCGGATGAACGGCGGCGCGCCCGCCGGGCTTGAACTCGAACGGGAGTGGGCGGAAAGGGAAGGCGTGCGGGAAAGCTTGGATCGCCTGTACGAGCAGTGGATGGAGAACTCCGGAGAATAATTCGCGGTCGTCCGGGAACGATAGCATCGACCAAGAGCGTTCCAAAACGGAGGCGATCGAGCGAATGGCGAGAAGAAGAAGGAGATTGGCCGTGCCGGGAGCCGAAGAAGGCGTCAGCGCGTTGAAGGCGGACGTCATGCGCAAGGAAGGTTACCTTGTCGATCCCCAGCGGCCCGACGAAGTCAAATACGAGGTCGCCAAGGAGATCGGAGTGCCGCTGAAGCGCGGAGACAACGGCAAGCTGACGACCGAGGAAGCGGGACAGGTCGGCGGGAAAATCGGCGGAGCGATGGTGCGGGAGATGATTCGGCGGGCGCAGGAGCAATTGACGCGCAGAACTTGAAAAACCAAGAAGCGAAGACCTCTTCGGGGGATCTTCGCTTTTTTTATGCCATTTTCACGCTAAACGGCCCTATAGCTGGCGAGGCCAAACTTAACAGGAGGCCGGGGGTGACTTATAATGAACAGATACGTTGCCTGCCGACACGACTCCAGGACGAACCTGCATGCTAATAGGCGGGTTTTTCATTTTGCGCGGCAGCGGGTATAAATCTTAGGAAACTTTAAGAAACCGTTGGCAGAGGAATACGATAGAATAATAGAAAAAGGTTCTCCGCAATTCGGTAAGGGGGATGAACCGGACATGAATCTGTTAATTAAGATGGGTAACAGAAGGTTTATTCTCTTTACGTTGATTTTGCTGCTGAAATGCTGTCTGGCCTGGTTCGTCGTCTTCGAGGACGGCCCTTCGGTCGCGACGATGCTGACGGAAATTCCGTTCTTCTGGGTCGTCTTCTGTCTGATCGAATGGTTCGCGACCAAGCGCAAGCTGCTCTACTACACGATCGCCAACCTGCTGTTTACGCTGCTTTATTTTACGGTGCTGATGTACTACAAATATTATGGCGTTATCGTAACCTATCACGCGCTTAACCAGGCCGATAAGGTCACGCAGGTCGGAGACAGCACCTATTCGCTGATGGACCCGTATTACTTGCTTGTTTTCGTCGATATTATCGTTCTGGTATCCATTCCGTTGTGGATGAGAAGCCGAGCCAAGGGCGTTCAGCTGAATTTGAGACCGATCAGCCGCAAAGCGATTTCCGTGCTGTTTGTCGTGTCCGTCGTTCTCTGCTATCTCAGCATCTGGCCTAACCGCGCCAGCATGAACGAGAATAAGCAGGCAGAGGAAATGGGCATTCTGAATTACGAGTTTTACACGATTTTCGCGGACGACAAAGTCGATGCGGCAATGGTGGACATGAACGAAATCACCCAGGACAGAATCGATTGGCTGAAGGGCAACGCCCTTTCCGGGGAACCGCAGCATTACGGCGCGGCCAAAGGCAAGAATCTGATCATCATTCAGATGGAATCGCTGCAGAACTTCCTGATCGGCCTTCAGGTCGACGGCCAGGAGGTCATGCCGAATCTGACCAGGCTGGCTCGGGAAGATTTCCGCTACGACAACTTCTATGCGATGGCTGGACAAGGGACGACGTCTGACGCGGAATACGTGGTGAACACCTCTCTGTATGTGCCTAAGCACGAGCCGGCCACGAAGAACAACGTGAAGAAGGATCTTCCGAGCCTGCCGAAGCTGCTGAAGGCCCAAGGCTACGATACGGCTACGTTCCATACGAACGACGTCCAGTTCTGGAACCGGACCGAGCTGTATCCGGCTCTCGGCTTTGACCGGTACTACGACAAGAGCTTCTTCGGGGACACGGACCATATCGCGTTCGGTTCGTCCGACGAGGTGCTGTACGCGAAGACGATCGAAGAACTGAAGAGGATGGATGAGAGCGGCAAGCCCTTCTACGCGCACGTGTTGAGCATGAGCGCTCATCATCCTTACAATCTTCCTGAAGGCAAGCAGCGGATGAGCATTCCCGAAGAGATGCAAGGATCGATGATCGGAAGGTACATCGCGGCGCAAAATTACGCCGATTACGCGCTGGGCGTCTTCATCGACGATCTGAAGAGCAGCGGGCTGTGGGACGACAGCATCGTCATTCTGTACGGCGACCATCAAGGCTTGCCGGTATATTCGATGAGTAACGACGAGCGCGAGTTGATGCGCGAGATGGTCGGCCACGAGTACGGTTATGCCGATATGTTCAACATCCCGTTCATTATGCACGTTCCAGGCGTGACCTATCCTTCCGTGATCGAACAAACCGGCGGCCAGGTCGATATTCTGCCGACCGTAGCCAATCTGATCGGAGCGTCTCTCGACAACCAGCTTCACTTCGGGCAGGACCTGCTGAATTCGGACTCCAACGTGCTGCCGATGAGACACTTCCTGCCGACCGGCTCGATTGTGATGGATACCGGAGTGTTCATTCCGGGCAACGATTACGAGGACGGAACGAACTATCCGTTCGACGGCGCCGAGCTTCCCGAAGGATACGGCGCTTCGCGCGACGAATACGAGCGAGCGCTCGAACTGCTTAACTTGTCCGACAGCTACGTGAAGCAGCTTCCGGATCGAATCCCGCAATAAAGGCAAAGGCCGTTCCTGACCGCGACTCGAGGCGGGAGGGAGCGGCTCTTTTCAATCAGAGGGATTTTTAAACCGCTTTGCCGCTTTTTTGCCTTCGCATGAGGCGGAAACGTCCGGCGGCAATGAGTAACGCTGACAGTGTAAAGACGATGTTGATCCAGATATCGTATTCGCCGCGCAACAAATGGAATATCATCCCAGAACACGCGATAGCAGCCAGACCAACGGCAGCAATCGGGGTCAACAACGGTTTTATTTTTAAAGCCATCGGTAAAATCAGCCCCAGGACACCTAACAGCTCGGCGATGCCGACCAACATAACCAGCCCTTGCGGTATATCATTCACCCAAGTCCAGGTCGATAGAGCGGATTCATATTGAAATACTTTCAACCAGCCTGAATACATGAATCCAACACCTAATCCAATTTGAACAATCCATAGCACAATATTCATGTGCAGCGTCACTCCCTCTCGTGTGTTAGCGCAAGCACAATCGGTGTCCTGCCGATCAGGATGGTGTTTTCTCTTGCGCTGCCAAATCCCTAGAAGCATAATAATATGAAGGGCTTTATGTAGGAAGTAGGTACTTTAAATAAACCTAGTCACTAAAAAGATACCCTATGTTAGTAAAGGGGAAGACTAACATGACCTATTGCAAATTTGAATCCGCGTTAGAAATCTTCGTAGGGAAATGGAAGCCAGTCATTTTACTTCGTTTATTCTCAAATGGAGCGATGAGATTCAGCGAACTGCAGCGGGCCATTCCCGATATCACCAAAAAAATGCTCACGCAACAATTACGTGAACTGGAGTACCATAATATCGTCCATCGCGAGATTTATCACCAGATTCCGCCAAAAGTAGAGTATTCCATTACGGAATATGGAAAAGGCTTATCCGGCATTATGCAGGCGTTAAATGATTGGGGTGTCACGCATATCGAACATCTAAATCGCTTACACGGACCTTATTCGTCGGGTGAATCGGAATTCGACGAGCGTATATAAAAACAAGGCTTGCGGATTGTTGTATCGGAGCCTTGCGGCGATGTACTTGACCATAATTGAGGATCGGACGATAAGCGGCTGGATTTTCTCGGAACGATCAAAGGGTGAGCAACTGCCCGATCCATTCGCGCTTAAGACGCGCGAACGATCGGGCAGTGTTGTTAATCGTGCATTAATACGTACGGATAGCCGGTCATGGCGAGCAGATCTTCGAGATCGACGGGCACGGGAAGGCCTTCGGACGACAGCAAGGAGAAGCGCTTGCCGTAGTCGCGGCTGTATCGTCGCAGCAGATCGCAGAACGGTTCCCAATCGTCGGCGAGCATGGAGCGGTTCAACTCGAAGACGAGGCGGCGGACCTTGTCGGGGAGGAGGCGCTCCATGCCTCTAAGCGCATGGTATTCGCCGCCTTCGATATCCATCTTGGCGAAGTCGATCGTCCCGAATTCGTCGGCCCTGCTGTCCAGCGCTTCCGCGTCAACGACGATCTCCTTGAATTCGTCCGCATAGTGGCGGCGGTATTCCTCGGTCGGCTGGCGAATCGAGCAGTTGCCCATATAGCGCAGCGGGGCGTTCAGCGTCAGCCGGGCTTCGGAGGAATAGGCGGCTTTGGCCAGCACGACGGTCCGGTCGTGAACGTAGTTGATCGACAGGTTATCGAACAGGAATCCGCGCAGCTCCGGATACGGCTCGTAAGCCCACAGCTTGCCTTCCGGGCCGATCAGCCTGCCGAGCAGTACCGAGTAGTAGCCGATGTTGGCCCCGATATCGATCACCCGATGGCCGGGACGGACGTGATTAAGGAAGTAGTGCGTGAGCGGAAATTCCATTCCCCCGGAGAATACGATCTCTGGCGTCAGGCTGAGATCGTTCGCAGGAAGCAGCAACCTGCTTCCGTGGCCGGTCAGGCAGAGAACCCGGTTCTGACCGATCGAGATGGCGTTCAAGCCCATTCGCATCGCTCCTTTCCCATTAGCCTATGAAGAGGGTTCGGCTCGAATGACTTGGCGAAGCCGGGTAATGACTCGGTAAGATCCGGGGACGGCTGGGCGGAGCTGAGAGAGGGAATCGCGATGTTGCGCGGATTGTCGGATTTGCCGGGAAGGATCGGGAAGTATCGGGAGCGTACAAGTGGTATAATAGGCACATTAACTGCCATGGGGAAAAGGTGTTGGCTCCGGATGAGTCTCGTGTCGGATATTCTCTCCAACCTTACCGAGGAGAATTTGACCCGCGTATTGGAACAGTATCGCGAGTTCGGTCCATTGCCGGGCATCGCGCTTACGTTCATGAAGTCTTTCGTTCCGCCCCTGCCGACGCTGCTGATCGTCGGAGTGAACGCGGCCGTCTACGGCTTGTGGCTCGGCTTTCTGTATTCCTGGATCGGGATCGTCGGCGGTTGTATCTTCACGTTCCTCGTCGTTCGCAAGGCGGCGGGGCATCCTTACTTCGTGCGCTTCGCGCGCAAGCCGAAGGTGGAGAAGAGTCTCGTCTGGATTCGCCGCAATGCGTTCAGCTACGTGTTTCTGCTCAGCATTTTTCCGGTCGGGCCGTTCGTCGTTATCAACATTGCCGCCGCGATCGCGCAGATGAGGCTTCGCTCGTTCTTCATCGCCATTCTGTTCGGCAAGGCGATCATGGTCATGTCGGTGTCGATCATCGGCCACGACTTCATGCGGTTCGTCGAACGTCCGATCGAGCTGATCTATGTCGTATTGTTCTTGGGGCTATCCCTCTGGATCAGCAAGAAGATCGAACGGCGGTTCACGCGGGACGACGCGGAAAAGCCGACGCTTTCCCGCGATCGCGCCGGGGCGTAGTTGGAGAATACGGCGGCGCGACGCTGACAAGGCTAATTTTGCTGAGGTGCGCCGAAGATAGATAGGACTATGAGCGCGAATGAGAAAGGGAGTTAAAGGATGCTGAGTTTCGAAGAAAAGCTCGCGATTATGCAGTCGTTCCCCGAACTGGAACGCAGAGACGTCTCCCTGGGGAGAGTAAACTTTCACTATGACGGCAGCTTGAGCGACAAGAAAAACGTCGGCTACCACTTCCATCCGAACGGCAACGGATACGTCTACGCAGCCGGAGTGGGCGGAGCGGAGACGGACGGGAAGGGCTTCGTGAACGTTCGCGACTACGGAGCCGAGCAGCTTCGGCAGCTCGTCGAGCAGGCCATCCGTTCGCTTGGCGGAGCTTCTGCGGGCGGCAGGTCGGCTACGGACGCTGCGAGAACGGTGCAGGACGGAGGCGCCGGGACGAATGAAGAGAAGTGGCGGGATCCGGACGGCAACGAATTGTCGCTGCAGTTCGAGGACGACACGTGGTACCTGTTCGCCGGCTTGAACCTGGAGATGGCTTTCGAGACGCGCGAAGAAGCCGAAGAGTACTTGGCGGCCGAGGGTTTCGTTATGGCAGGAAATTGACAGCTTGCCCCAACATGGGCATAATAAAAGACATAATGTCGAGGAAGCACCTCACAAAGATAAACACAGACGTGTTTCTTTGCTGAGGTGCTATTTCTGTTGAGGCGAAGGGAGCTGGGACGAGCATGAAAAAGAAAACGTACGAGGAATTAATCAAGGAATCGCCCGTTACTTACGAGATGTACGCCGAGATGGTCGACGACGGCAACCGTTACGAGATTTCCGACGGCGTGCTGGAGCTGATGAGCCCGGCTCCGACAACGACGCATCAGTCGTTTGTCAATGAGCTGCAGTATAAATTTAATGTCAGTTGCCGCAATGAATTCATCATCTATTCCTCGCCGGTGGACGTCATTTTGTCCGCTACGGAAGTCCGGCAGCCGGATCTCGTCCTCATTCACCGCAGCAGAATGGATATTATTGAGGAAAGAGGGATCAATGGCGCTCCCGACTTGGTCGTGGAGATTACCTCCAAGCATTCGCGCAGACGGGACAAGGTGCAGAAACGAATCGCATATGCCAAATACGGCGTGCCGGAATATTGGATCATCGACCTTGCTAGTTTTACCTTGGAGCAATATGTGCTGGATGGAGAGCGATATGAGTTGGCCGAAGTATATGCGGAAGATGAGATAATCCGTTCCGAGATAGTCACCTGCGCCTCGTTCAGCATGAATGAGCTTGTACAGGGTCTGCCCGTGCCCGCGCGTTCGGACAAGACAGACTAAATTCTGACTTCCTGAGTCGCGGAGATTTCATTTTGACGAGGAAGGTGGCAGCATGGGAATGAAAAAGAGAACGTACGAGGAATTAATCAAGGAATCGCCCGTTACTTATGAGATGTACGCGGAGATGGTCGACGACGGCAACCGATACGAGATTTCCGACGGGGTGCTGGAGTTGATGATCCCGGCTCCGACGACGACGCACCAGTCGTTTGTTTACGAGCTGCAGTACAAGCTCAACGCCAGCTGCCGCAACGAATATATCATCTACTCCTCGCCAATCGACGTCATTTTGTCCGCTACGGAAGTCCGGCAGCCGGACCTCATCATGATACATCGCAGCAGAATGGGTATTGTTCAAAAAAGAGGCATCAACGGCGCCCCGGACCTGGCCGTCGAGATTACCTCCGAGCATTCGCGCAGACGGGACAAGGTACAGAAGCGAATCGCGTATGCCAAATACGGCGTGCCGGAATATTGGATCATCGATCTTTCTAACTTTACATTGGAGCAATATGTGCTGGATGGAGAGCGGTATGAATTGGCCGAGGTATACGCTGAAGATGAGATAGTCCGTTCTGAGATAGTCACCTGCGCCGCGTTCAGCATGAATGAAATTGTGCGAAGCCTGCCTATTCATCCGGATTTGCTTGATTGAGGGCTGGCAGGAGTTTGCGGGGACAAAGGTGAAACGTAATAAGAGGTTCATTCGTACATAAAGATTAATAAAATCTCATTCCATATGTGTTGAATGGAGATCAAGGAGGAACTCATGAAACGCATTCTGCTGTTTATTCTAACCAACTTGCTCGTGATGGTGACGATCGGCATCATCCTGTCCGTCTTCGGAGTCGGCTCGTATTTGAACGAGTCGGGTGGCATCGACTTCAGCGCGCTGCTTGTGTTCAGCGCCATCGTCGGCTTCACCGGAGCGTTCATCTCGCTTGCGATGTCCCGCTGGATGGCCAAGATGATGATGAAAGTCCAGGTGCTCAAGCCGGAGGCCAATCTGAGCTACGCGGAGCGCCAAATCGTCGACACGGTTCACCGCTTGTCCCGCGCCGCGGGCTTGACGCATATGCCGGAAGTAGGCATCTACGAGTCCCAGGAAGTGAACGCGTTCGCGACCGGCCCGTCCAAGAAACGTTCGCTCGTCGCCGTATCGACCGGACTGCTGAACGAGCTGGACGAGGACGCGGTGGAAGCGATCATCGCTCACGAAGTCGCGCACGTCGCCAACGGAGACATGGTGACGATGACGCTGCTCCAAGGGGTCGTCAACACGTTCGTCGTCTTCCTGTCGCGCATAGCCGCTTGGGCGGTATCCCGTCTCGTGAAGGAAGAGCTGGCCGGAATCGTTCATTTTATCGCCGTTATCGTATTCCAGATCGCCTTCTCCATTCTCGGCAGCCTTGTCGTGCTGGCGTACTCCAGATACCGCGAGTTCCATGCGGATGCGGGCGGCGCCCATCTGGCGGGCCGCGACAAGATGATCCACGCGCTGCGCGGGCTGAAAACCTACCAGGACCGCATGCGGGGCAGCGAGCAAAACGCGTTCTCCACCCTTCAGATCAGCGGCAAGAAGAGAAGCGCATTGTTCTCGACGCATCCGGACCTCGAGGAGAGAATCCGTCGTCTGCAAGCGGGCTGATATCCGTGAGAAAAATAAAGGCCGTTCCGCAGCCATCATGGCATGCGGAGCGGCCTTCCTCGTCTAATGCGATTCGTTGTACGTTTTCAGCAGGGTGCGGCGATTGGGGCGAATATGGTGGGCCTCGCGCAGGCTGCGCTCCAGCAGCTCCTGGCTGATGCCGAGCTCCTCCGGAGCGGTCGGCCCGCCGGCCAGCTTAAGCCATCTGCGGATCTCCTCGCCGCTAGGGATGCGGGAGATCGCTTCCGTCAGCGCCGCCCGATGCTCCTCCGGGAACAAAGCGGGCTGTTCCACCCCAAGCTTATGGTACAGGTCCGAGACGATCGCGCAAGCGATGCCGACCTTCGCGCCGTGCAGCACCTGCTTGCGGCCAAGCCGGAGCAGCTCCATCTCCCAGTAGTGGGAAATGTGATGCTCTGCTCCGGAAGCCGGGTGGGACTGGCCGAATTGCAGCATGGCGAAGCCGGACTCGACGAGCGCCCGCATCAGCGTCTCGACGCCTTGCGGCGTGCGTCGTCCGATCTCTTCGCTATGCGCGACGCACGACAGAAGAGCGCGTTCCGTCCGTTCGTACACCTCGCGCGAGAAAGGCTCCCCGCCCGTCAGGCTGCCGAACGTCCAATCGAACAAGGACGTGTATTTGCCCAGCATGTCGCCGAAGCCCGCGGCGATCATCGCGTCGGGGGCTTGCGTCAGAATGTCCAGATCGGCGAATAGGGCGGAAGGGCCGATCGCGCCGATCGTCTTCTTCTCACCGCGCAGAATAAGCGGCGCTCCGACGGAATTGAAGCCGTCGACGGAAGGAGCGGTCGGCACCGATACAAAAGGGATGCCGACGGCGTAAGCCGCGAAGCGCGAGATATCGTGCAGCGTTCCCGAGCCGACGGCAACGACGGCTTCCGAGGCGTCCTGGCGCAGAGCCAGAATGAGCTGGACGAGGGAGGCCTCATCCGCGATCACGTCTCCTTGGCGATCGGGCTCGATCCGCGTCGTCCGAACCCGGATACCCGCATGTCCGATCTCCTGCTCCAGCTGCTCTCCCGCCACCTTGTACGTCACCTCGTCGGCCGCGATGGACACTTGCCGATAACCTTGCTCCTTCAGATAGGGGGCAACTTCTCCGATAGCGCCTGCCTCGATCCTTATCGGTCCGTTAAATGACATAGCTAAGCCTCCTCTTCCGATTCCAGCATCGGCCGAATGTCCGAGATCGATTCCCAGATGTAATCCGGTCGTTCCTCGGCGGTTTCCGCGCGTTCGCGCGTCGTCGAGCCGCTAAGCACGAGAGCCGTGCGAATGCCGGCTTGCTTGCCCAGCGCGACGTCGGAATGAAGGCTGTCCCCGATAACGAGACAGCGTTCCGGCGGCAGTCCCAATGAGCGAAGGGCCGCATTGGCCATATAAGCCGAAGGCTTGCCGACGACGACGGACACCTCCGCCCCCGTCGTATGGACGATCGCGGCGATCGTAGCGCCCACATCGATGCACTCTCCGCCGTCTCCCGGGAACGTCTTGTCTTCGTTGGTGACGATCAGCTTGGCGCCGTTGCGAGCCGCCCGGAAAGCGGAGTTCAACTCTGCATAGGTCAGCGACTCGTGCAGCGTAATGACGAGCCAGTCGGCCTCTTCGGGCCTGGAGGCAAGCTTGACTCCGTGACTCTTCAGTTCTTCGTGAAGTCCTTCGTCCCCGAACAGCCACGCTTGGCTGTCCGGCTCGTTCTCGAGCAAATAAGAGGCGGTGACGGTGGAGGTCAGAATAATCTCCTCCGCCGCTGCCGGAATGCCCATCGCTTCCAGCTTCTCCTGGCACATTCTCCGGGAATAGTTGCCGCGGTTGCTCAGGAATACGACTTTTTTGCCGGCTTCGCGGATGCGGGCCATTGTTTCCTTGGCGCCTTCAATCGCTTGCGAGCCGAGGTAGATGGTGCCGTCCAGGTCGATAATCAATCCGTCGATTGCGTCCAACGTCATGCTGCGGTGTCCCCCTAAATCGCGAATTCTCTCCTTCTTATTGTCCTGTCGTTTGCTTGCGAATGTCAACGATTGAGTGCGTTTATCGACGTTCGCATTCGCTTGTATATGAACGTTCGTTTGATGGCGATTTCAATCGGCTATGAGCACTTCCTTGCGTTGGCACTGCTTCAGGAAGGCGGGGTCAGCTTTCTTGTCCGTAATGAGCGCATGGATTTCTCCGAAAGCAACCGAAGAGGCAATCGACCTTCTCCCGAGCTTAGTGTGATCGACCAGCGCGATCGTCTGTCGGGCGTTGCCGGCCATCAGCTTCTTAAGCTCGGCTTCGTACAGGCTGAAGTCCGTCATGCCCTCCTGGATGCTGAAGCCCTCAGCAGAAGTGAAGAACAGGTCGGCGTGAATGCCGCTCAGGATCTCTTTCCCCAGCACGCCCTCGACCGTCTTGGAGCCGACGCGCAGCACGCCCCCGACGAGAATGACGTTGTTGCGCGGGTTCTGGTTCAGCGTCATCGCCGTCTCCAGACCGTTCGTCACAACCGTCAAATAATTATGGCCGGTCAGGCTCTTGGCCAGCTCCAGCACGGTCGTGCTGGCGTCCAGAATGATGCACTGGCCGTCGCTCACGAGCTCGGCCGCTTTGCTGCCAATCGCCTGCTTCTCCTCGAAATTGAGCTGGCTGCGGGAAGGGTCCCGCGAATCCCTCGCGAAAGCCTGCAGCTTCAATGGAATCGCTCCTCCGTGAGTTCGCTCCAGCAGTCCTTCGTCCTCCAGGATGCGGAGATCGATCCGCAGCGTCCCCTCCGAGACGTTGAACATGCGCGCCAGATCTTTGACGAGCACCTGCTTGTCCCTCTGCAGCAGATCCAAAATTTTATCCCTTCTATGCGAAGCGAACATCGCTTTCCCTCCCATGCGTTTGTTTTCATTGTAGAAGAAACGAATGCAAACGACAATGAACGATTGTGATGCTCATTCATTCGAGGCAACGTGAATGGATATGGCATGAAATCCGCGAGAAATAGCCAATGGTGAATTTTAACCTGAAATATGATACGGTAGTGAAAATAAATTGAAACAGGAGACGGTCCGTTACATGAAGGTCAGTATTTTCGATGTTGCCAAGAAAGCGGGCCTGTCGGTCGTCACGGTTTCCAGGGTGCTCAATCACTCCACTTCCGTCCGTCAGAAGAACAGGGAGAAAGTATTGCAGGCGATGAAGGAGCTTGACTACCATCCGAATGCTTCGGCTCGCAGCCTTGCAAGCGGGAAAACCGGCATCATCGGTCTGACGTTGGCCACCTTGCACGACTCCGTTCTCGATGCCGTGGTACAGGAGATTAACGACCGATTGGCCGAGCATGGCTATTTCCTGGCGCTTTCGATATCGCAGGGGGACGAGGAGTCGTTTCGCCGCTCTATGTTCCAGGAAGACCGGGTGGACGGAGTTATTTTGGTTTCCCCGGCCAACTCGGATATTTACGTGATGGAACTCAAGAAACGTAAAATTCCCTTCGTCATTCTCGACAGCCAGCAGCGCAATATTGCCGTCTCCATGGTTACGGTCAACAATTTCAAGGGCGGATACGATGCGACGAAGCATCTGATCGATCTGGGACATACCGAGATCGCTTATATTAACGGTCCCGAATCGTTCCTCAGCAGTCGGGAGCGGGAGAAGGGCTTCTTGTTCGCCCACGAGGAAGCGGGAATCAAGCCGTTCGGCATCGAGAATGGTGAGTTCGACATTCCTTCCGGATACCGGATCGCCAGCCGATGGATCGAATCCGGACGACTTCCTACGGCGGTATTCGCTGCCGACGATTTTATCGCTTTGGGCGTGATGGACGCGTTCAAGAACGAGGGCATCCACATTCCGCGCGACGTTTCGGTCATCGGATTCGACGATCAAATCTATGCGTCCGAATTCCATCCCAAGCTAACGACCGTTCGGCAACCGTTCGAGAAGATTGGCAAACAGGGAGTGGACATTCTGTTGAAACTGATCAAGGACCCGAGCCGGAGGAATGTGTCGATCGAGTTCGACCCGGAACTCGTTGTGCGGGAATCGACAGCCGTCCCCCGTTCTACCCGGACATAATAGTCAAGTCGGGCGCTTATTCGGGCTGTTATGCCGGAATAAGTGCCTTTTTTGTAGAAATGACCGATATTCGCGAGGGGAAAACCCTCGTTTTTTATGGACATAAAATAAAAACGCTTAAATATTATAAGGTTTATGAACGGAGGAGGAGAATCGAAGTATTCATACGGGATTATAGATAATAACGATAAGATATTATATCCGAGCTAAAAAATGCAATTGACAGGGCTTTCAACCCGGAGTAAACTCAGATCTAAAGTTAAAGCGTTTAAACTATTTGGAGAGAAAGGGTTCGCGGATAAGCGGACGACAAAAGGTGTATTTCGATAAAGCGCCTTAGACGGAGGGTGAATGGCAATGATTCGCAATATTCCTATTGCGCCGGAAGGGAAGTCGAAAAACGCCGGCTTGAGGAAAAGTTACTTCAGGCGGCTATTTGCACAGTGGGACATTCAACTTATGGTCGTGCCCGCTTTAATCCTTATTTTTGTTTTTCAATATATTCCGATGTACGGCGTGCTGTTGGGATTCCAGGACTATAACTTGTTCAAGGGGTTCTGGAGCAGTCCTTGGGTAGGTCTTAAGCATTTCGAGGCGTTTTTTAACGATACGGATTTTAACCGGGTCATCAGAAACACGATCGTCATCAGCTTCTTGAAGTTTTTTATCGGCTTTCCGGCTCCGATTCTTCTGGCGCTCATGCTGAATGAAGTTCGGAAGGCCGCGTTTAAGCGAGTGGTCCAGACGGTCAGCTACTTGCCCCACTTTATGTCTTGGGTCATCGTCGCGGGCATGGTTTCGTCGATGCTATCGACGGATAACGGAAGCGTCAATATGCTCCTGCAGAAGTTGAAACTGATCGATGAACCGATCAGTTTCCTTTCCCTTCCGGAGTATTTCTGGAGCATCTTGGTCGTCACGGACGTGTGGAAGAGCATCGGCTTCGGTTCGATCATCTATCTTGCCGCCATGGCGGGCGTGAACCCGCAAATGTATGAGGCTGCGGCCATCGACGGCGCCAGCAAGTTCAAGCAGATGTACTTGATCACGATTCCGACGATCATGCCCGTCATCATTATCTTCATGATTCTGGCCATCGGAAATTTGTTGAGCGCCGGGTTCGAAGACATTCTGCTGCTCGCCAATGACGGAATTCGCGAAGTTTCCGACGTTATCGACGTGTACGTATACCGCATCGGCATTCAGAATCAGAGGTTTTCGTATGCGACGGCAATAGGCCTGTTCAAAGCGATTATCAGCGTCGCCTTGCTGACTGTAGCTAACCTCGCGGCAAGGAAAAGCGGCAACAGCTTGTGGTAAACCAAGGACAAAGAGAGAAGGGGACGGGAAACAATGAATAAATTGACCGCCGGCGACAGGCTGATGTACGTCGTGATCTATGCTTCCTTGTGCGTGCTCGGGTTTGCGACCTTCTACCCTTTCTGGAACTCGGCCGTCATCTCGTTCAACAACGGAATGGATACCGCGTTAGGAGGAGTCGCCTTCTGGCCGCGGGAATTCACGCTGGACAATTACCGCATCGTCTTTAAGGATGCGCGGATCGTCGACGGCTTCGTCATCTCGGTTCTGCGGACGGTCGCAGGGACGTTCCTTTCCATTACGAGCACGGCTATTTTCGCCTACGGAATGTCCAAGAAGGAATTGATGAACAAGAAGTTTTACATGATTGTGTGCATTATCACGATGTATTTCAGCGGAGGACTCATTCCGTATTTCCTGTTGATTCGCGAGCTCGGCATGATGGACACATTCTGGGTGATGATCGTCCCGGGAATGATCAGCGTGTGGAACATGATCATTTTCCGCACTTTCTTCATGGGGCTCCCCGACGGGCTGGAGGAATCGGCCAAAATAGACGGCTGCAACAATTGGGGCGTTCTTTTCCGCATCGCGCTGCCGCTCTCCGGTCCGGTTATTGCCACGCTGTCCCTGTTTACGGCCGTTTACCACTGGAACGATTGGTTCGCTCCGAGCATTTTCATCAACAATCAGGATTTGCTGCCGATTCAGACCAAGCTGCAGCAGATTCTGAACTCCAACATCATGAGCGAGCAGATGTCGCAAGCGAACTCCGGCGCCGCCGCGGCCATATCTCGCATGAAAAGCAACATTACGACGAAATCGTTGTCCATGGCGACGATGATGGTGGCGACGATACCGATCGTGACGGTGTATCCGTTCGTACAGAAGTATTTCGTGAAGGGCGTCCTGATTGGGTCCCTTAAAGAGTAGTTTGAAGCCTTGCGCTTTGAACATAAACAAAATACGAAAGGGGTTTGTGCAATTGAGGATGTTCAAGAAGGTGTCATTGTTGTTGCTTGCGTTGACGATGTCCGCGTTCATGGCGCTGGCCGGGTGCAGCAAGGAGTCGTCCGTCGGCAAGCAGAGCGCGGACAATCCGGGCCAAGGCAAGGAGGAGAACGCGTCGGAAGCGGACCAAGGCTTCGCATTGGGGGAAGAGACGCTTGAGTTCAGTTTCTACGGACATTACGACTGGTACACCATGAACCCTTGGGGCGATGACGCGGCTACCGCATGGATTAAAGAGCACAAGAAAGTGAACGTGACGCCGATTCAGTCCGGGGGCAACGCCCAACAGAAATTAAGCACGATGATCGCTTCTGCTTCGCTTCCCGACGTGATCTGGATGGACCGCGGCGGAGACGTGGAAAAGCTGCGCCAGGCCGGCGTGCTCGTTCCGTTCGACGACTGGTTGGACAAATATCCGAATATGAAAAAATGGGTAGGAGAATCGACGATTAACTTGCTTCGCTCCCCCGACGGCAAAATCTATCAGTTTCCGAACTGGTATACGACGCAACCGAACGGAAACTCGGGTTACGTTGTCAATAAGAGAATCTACGACGAATTGGGCGCTCCCAAGCTGGAGACGTTCGACGACTTATACGCGTATCTCCGGATGGTGAAGGACAAATACGGCGCGGGCGTCATTCCGTACGATCCAGGCATTGAGGGACAGGGCATCGAACTGATGGTTTCCGGCTTCGCCAATGATTTTCCGAAAACGTATATCAGTATGAGAGCAGTTCCCGAAGGCGATAAGTTGAACTCTCTGTTCGCCGATCCGGTGTACCGGGAAACGCTGCAGTTTGCGAACAAGCTGTTCCGGGAGAGATTGATTACGCAAGATGCGTTAACGCAAACGGAGGATCACGTCAAAGAAAAAATGTACTCCGACAGGGTCGCCGTGTTCGCCGCTTCCAGTCCGACGGAAATCGCGGCGCGCGCGCACAGCATGGTCAAGGAGAAGGATCCGACCCATCCCGGATTCATCATGATCTGGCCGCTGCATAAGGAGAACGTAGACAAAAACAAAGTGTGGCCGGGCGATTGGGCGCAACTGGGCTGGAACGTCAGCGTCATTACCAAAAACCATAAAAATCCGGAGGCGGTCTTCGCGTTCCTGGATTGGTTCACGGGCGAAGAGGGCCAGCGTACGATTTTCTGGGGACCGGAAGGGCTGTATTGGGAAGGAACGAATGAAGAAGGGGGGCCGAACTTCAACGACAAATATTTCGCCGAGCCCGATAAAGTGTCCGAATTGATGAATACGACAAACAACTTCCAATGGAACGGAAATACAGTCTTTATCGATACGCGCAAAGCCGCGATCGAAATGAAGTTGCCCGAGGAGAAGCGCAACTGGGAGACGCGATGGCAGTCGGAAATTACCTGGAAGACGCAGTTCAACAGCACTCCTTTTATCAATCTTGATCCCGCGTCGGATTCCGACCTGGGCATTATCAAGACAAAGGTTGACGAAATTTATAAAGAAACCATGGCCAAAGTTCTATTCGCGAAAAGTGATGCGGAAGTGCTCTCCGTTCTGGATAAGGCAGAGGCCGACGCGCAAAAAGCTGGATATGCGAAGCTGTTGGACTACAAAACGGAAAAATGGCAGGAAAATCTCGCCGTGATAGCGGGCAAATAGATCGTAATCGCGGTTAGGAGGCGAAACCGGGAACGAAGGCGGGAACGCAGGCTTGTGCGCCGCGGGATTATAGTTTATAATTTCTTTAAAGTTAAATCGCTTAAACTTAAAGATAATTAAATTATCGTTTGTTGCAATAGTTCTATGAATTCCGAATATAGAGTATAAGCGGTTTAAAATATTTTGAGAGGGAGCTGCGGTGCTGCTCCCTCCGTTCTTTGTGCGACAACCTTGCGATCATGGGAGTGAATCCGTTGAAATACTATTTGGGCGTCGATGCCGGCGGCAGCAAGACCTATACGCTGATCGTCGATGAACAGGGCAATATCGTAGGAAAAGGAAGCAGCGGCAACGGCAATCATCAGATCGATTACGAGGCGGCGAAGGCCAACATTCGCGAATCGGTCGAGACGGCGCTGGCTCAGGCGGGGCTGACCCGGGAGCAGATCGAGTTCGCTTACTTCGGCCTGGCCGGCGCGGACAGGGAGATCGATTACCGGATATTGCGGCCGATGATCGCCGAGCTGGGGTTTCCGCGGCACGAGATCAATTGCGATACGATGATCGCCCTCCGCGCGGGAACGGACCGGCCGTACGGCGTCGTGCTGATCTGCGGCACGGGCTCCAACAGCGCGGGGGTTAGTCCGGAGGGACAATTTTTCCAATGCGGAGGTTTTACGTATCTGTTCGGCGACTTCGGAGGAGGAGGTTCGCTGTGCGTTGAAGCGTTCCGTTCGGTCATCCGCGCCTGGGACGGCCGGGAGCGTCAGACGCTGCTGACCGGTCTGGTGCTCGACGAACTCGGGTACGACAGCGTTCAGCAGATGTTCGACGATTATTTGGACCACAACAAGGTGCCCCCGCTTCGCCTCGCCAAGCTGCTGTTTACGGCGGCGAAGGAAGGGGACGAGGCAGCTATGGACATTTTGCGCAGGCAAGGGATCGAGCTGGGCAAATCGGCCAAAGCAGTGATTCGGCGGCTGGTGATGGAGAGTTTGACGTTCGACGTCGTTCTTGCGGGCAGTATCGTGACTCGCGGCGAAGGTGATTTCGTTCTTAAGTATGTCCGCGAAGCCGTTCAAGAGGTTGCCCAAGGAGCGCGCGTCGTGACGCTTCAAGTCGAGCCGGTCGTCGGCGCGGTCTGGCTGGCCGTAGAGGCGACTGGCGTCGAGCTGCCTTCGGCCATATACGAAAGCTTGCGCGGGGTGGCGGAATTCAGTCTCGTATAGGAAGACTGCGAAAATAACGTTCTGCCAGACCGTTAAGGCAGGCGGAACGCCCCGGGCCAAGGGAATAACGGTCTGATAGACCGTTAAGGCAGGCGAATCGCCCCGGGTCAAGGGAATAACGGTCTGATAGACCGTTAAGGCAGGCGAAATCGCCCCGGGCCAAGGGAATAACGGTCTGATAGACCGTTAAGGCAGGCGAATCGCCCCGGGTCAAGGGAATAACGTTCTGCCAGACCGTTAAGGCAGGTGAAATCGCCCCGGGCCAAGGGAATAACGTTCTGCCAGACCGTTAAGGCAGGTGAAATCGCCCCGGGCCAAGGGAATAACGGTCCGATAGACCGTTAAGGCAGGCGAATCGCCCCGGGCCAAGGGAATAACGGTCTGATAGACCGTTAAGGCAGGCGAATCGCCCCGGGCCAAGGGAATAACGTTCTGCCAGACCGTTAAGGCAGGCGAATCGCCCCGGGCCAGAGGAATGGCGAAATAGCATCGCGACTATCCAAACAAGGAGAGGGAACGACATGGCGAACAAACAAGGGTTAAAGATCGCGGTTATCGGCGGGGGCTCCTCGTATACGCCGGAGATTGTGGAAGGCTTCATCAACCATTACGCGCAGCTGCCTATCCGGGAGCTGTGGCTGGTCGATATCGAGGAGGGCCGGCACAAGCTTGAGATCGTCGGTGAGCTAGCGAAGAGGATGGTGGTCAAATCCGGTCTGCCGATGGAAGTTCATCTGACGCTCGACCGCCGGCAAGCGATCGAGGGGGCGGATTTCGTCTCGACGCAGATGCGAGTAGGCTTGCTCGAAGCGCGGAAGTGGGACGAGCATATCCCGAACAAGTACGGCGTCATCGGACAGGAGACGACCGGCCCCGGAGGCATGATGAAGGCGCTCCGCACGATTCCGGTGCTGCTCGAGATTTGCAAGGACATCGAGGAGCTGGCCCCTGACGCCTGGCTGCTCAACTTCACGAATCCGGCCGGCATGGTCACCGAGGCGATCTCCCGCCACTCCAAGGTGAAGAGCATCGGGCTCTGCAACGCGCCGATCGGTCTGCACAAGTGGCTGAGCAAGAAATACGACACGACGCCGGAGCATCTGTACACCGAGTTCGTGGGCCTCAACCATCTTCACTGGGTGACGCGCATCGAAGTGAACGGCGAAGACAAGCTGGCGGAGCTGCTCGACAAGCGCGAGGAATACTCCGGCAAGAACGTGCCCGCGACGGAATGGGATCTCGACTTCCTGAGGGGCCTGGGCGGTTTCCCTTCGTACTATTTGAAATACTTTTACCTAACCGACGTCATGCTGGAGGAGCAGCTCGAATCGCTGAAGGCGAAAGGAACGCGCGCGGAGGTCGTGAAGCGGGTCGAAGACGAGCTGTTCGAGCTGTACAAGGACCCGAACCTGCAAGAGAAGCCGAAGCAGCTCGAGCAGCGCGGCGGAGCGTACTATTCGGAAGCGGCGGTTAACCTGATGGTCTCCCTGTACAACGACAGACGGGACATTCAGACGTTGAACGTGACGAACGGCAAGACGCTCGACTTCCTGCCGGAGGACGCCTCCATCGAGGTCAACTGCGTCGTGACCGGCAAAGGTCCGATCCCGCTTCCCGTCACGAAGGTGCCGGAGCAGGCCAAAGGACTGATCCACGCGGTCAAATCGTACGAGAGATTGACGATTCAGGCGGCCATCGCCGGCGACCGCGAAATCGCGCTTCAAGCGATGGCTGCTCACCCTCTCGTTCCGTCCGTCAAAGTCGCCAAAGCGCTGCTGGACGAAATGCTGGAGAAGAACAAACCGTATTTGCCGCGGTTTTTCCGGTAAAATGACAAAGGGGCTGTCCTATAGGATGCGTATAGTTAATGAAGCCCACTAATGCCGTATCGGAGGAGGGCTTCCGGCAGCCTGACCGGAAATATGAAGGTCGCCGAGTTCATCCACGGAGGCGTAGAAGATCTCGTTGAGACGGCGTCCTTTCATCTTCAGCTGCGACTCCAGCCATAATAGATCCTTTTTGAGGTAGGACAGCGTTTTTTCGTTCACGTTCCCTTCGATGATCAAAGGATAGGAGAGACCGCTCCGCTGCTTGACGAGTCCCAAATCCTCGAAGGTGGGCACGGACTTCAGATCCGTTTTATAGACGGTCAGTTTGCCGTTGGCCTCCAGTACGGCCAACTCGACGTCGCCGAGATGGAAGATATCTTTTTCGCGAAGCATTTGAAGGATGTTGTCGATCGAAAAACGCATCTTCTTGAGATTGTTGACGATGAAGTTGCCTTGGTGCACGACGACGGTCGGTTCGAACGTGATGAGTTTGCCGAATTTCCTGGATTTGAGCGTTAATGCGGAGACTACTCGCTGCAAGAGACCGATGAGCACGATCGACACGGCCGTATGGACATGCTCGATCTTCGGATCGGCAATATCGGCGCCTACGACGGCGCCCAAAGCGATAATGACCAGAAAATCGAATACGGGCAATTCTCCGATGGATCGCTTGCCCATGAACAATCCTAAGATCAGCATAAGGGGGAAAATCGTAACGATTCTCCCGGTTACCAGCATGGCGTCTTTCAAGAATTCCATCCACATCCGCGCTCCCCGCCTTCTGTTTCGATAATTCGTGGTCATACGCTACTTCTTGATGATCATGCAGTCGCCTGTCGGAAACCGAACGATGTCGGCGGAGAACGCCTTGGCTACCGCGGTGGCGAGCTCCAGCAGCTCCGCCTCGTCTTGAGCCAGCAAGGAGAGCGGCTGACCTCCCAAATAGCGCTTCGCATCCGTCGTGACGAAAGCCAGTATGCCCTGAAGCGTCTTGTTCATTTTCCTCCTCCCCCCAACAGGTTCGCTTTCATCAGGCGGTGCGGCTTTTTCACGGTTTCGAGCAAAGGCGTGTTCAGCAAGGTCTCTTTTAACAGCTCGAAGTTATGTACAATGGGGACCAGTGCGATAATAACGCGGCCATCCATCAAATTCTGATAGCAGTAGCGTTTTTTCCCTAATGCCCTTGTCGCTTCGAACAGCATCGCCTGGCGCTGGCCGAAGTGTTCCAGCACGATTCGGTCATGCGGCTCGTTGGGGTGAACGACGGCTGCAAGTCCTTCCTCGGAGAAGAACCGCCGGGCTTCCTCTTCTCCTGCCGCATTGGTAACGAGAAGTCCGTCCACGTAAAGCTCGGACCCTTTGATTTCAAGAGTTCCTTGCGTAACGGTTGCGATGTGCTTCACATGCTTGCCTTTCGTGGACCGCTTCAGGAACAGGAACAGGGCCATGCCCGCCAGCGCTCCGAAGGCAACCTCAACCCAATACGGCTGATGGATCAGGTGCATCGTCACGCTTGTCGCCAAGGAGACGAGCAACGCGAAATAATTGCGGGCTTCGAACGTTTTGGCAATTCCGTCGATATAAGAGTCGCCGCGGATCGTGTACTCGGTTCCTTCGAGATCCCGGAGGCTTTCCCGTTCCGTCTTCCGCACTTCCCGGAACTGTTGGATGGCCAACGACAGGAACGTCACGGCCACGAAGTTTTTGCTGATCAGCGTCGGAACGATAAAGGCGCCCAGAGCGGCGGCAAGAGCCCCCGTTACAAAATGAATCAAATATCCGTTCGGATGGCTTGGGTATTGTCTGTAGTCCTGTTTGATCGTCAAGGCTCTTGCCAGCGTTCCTACTATCGTCGCCGTAACGATCATCACGAGATATGGCATAGGAATGATCTCATCCATCTTCATCTGTCCGTCACCTTCCCTTCCCGCCAAGCAATGCGTCATAATCGTCCCGGGTGTCGATATCCAGAAAACAAGCCGCGTCATGCCAGCCGATCGCCAAGCCTCTTTCCCGGCCTTCGCCTTGGATAAGGTTCCGCGCGCCCGCATCGCCTTCCAGCCGTAGCAGCTTCGCGAACATACCGGAACCGAACAAGACCGGAGGCCGAACGATCCCTTCGTATTCCGCCGCGATATAGGCTTTGTTCGCCTGGACTCCGTCGCGGTACTGCGCGATCAGGGCATCGATCATGTCCGAAGAGACGAACGGCTGATCCGCCAGAAGCACGAGAACGGCTGTCGCGTTTCGGCAATGGGCGGCTCGCAAACCGCACTTTAACGATTCGGCCATCCCGAGAGGGGAGGACTCGCACGGAACCTGAATCCATCTGCGGCGATAGGGATCGGCGGTCATCCGCGAAGGGATCCAATCCATCGGGTCGTCCGCGCGCGTGACGACGGCGATGCCGTCCAACGAGGAGGCGACCGCCGCATCTAGCGCCATGCTGCCCAGAGGATTACCCTCTACCGGCAGGCACAGCTTTGGCTGTCCCATTCTGCGGCTCTGCCCGGCCGCCAAGTAGATCCCCCAGATCATCCTCGACTCTCCTTAGCCGCGCGGCTTTAATTAGATCCGCCACCAGGCTTATCGCGATCTCCTCCGGCCCTTCCGCTCCGATCGGCAGGCCTGCGGGACAATGAAGGCCGTTCGGAATCGGGTCTCCGGCCAGACGGCGGGCGCGATCCTTCGAGCCCAATATTCCGAAATACCGGAGCGGCTTGGAACGCAAAGCCTCGAAGATTTGCCGATCCTTCTGAAAATGATGCGTCATGGAGATGACCGAGTCCCGCTCCGAGAATCGGTAGGCCGCCGCGACCCGATCCGGAGAGTCGACGATCAGTTCGTCCGCCTCGGGAAAATGGTCGCGGCTGCACAGCGCCGGACGCCAGTCGCTTACGGCGACGCGGAAGCCGGCTCCGGCGGCAATGCGGACAAGCGGCTTGGCGTCCGGTCCCGCGCCGAAAACAAGGAGACGCGGCTGGGGCTCGAAGCGCTGGACGAACAGGTTTTCCCCGGGAGCTCCTATCCATACGGCCTTCCGGTTGGAAGCCAATAGCTGTACCGGGTTCTTCGGAACCGGTCCCCTCCAGCTGCCGAACCAGCGCTTGTCCCCGGCCAAAAACAAGTAGTCGGCGACGCCTCCTTGCTCGGACAGCCTTTTGACATGAAGCACGTCCGTACCTTCTTCCAGCTCTCGTTTCAGACGACGAAGATGGGCGGTCATCTTGCCGTTTAACGGCTCCATAAGGACATGTACGGAGCCGTTGCAGCCGATTCCTTGCCCCCACGACAAATCGTCCTCCGAACGGAGATCGTAGGCGACGGTCTGCGAGACGCCTTCATCCCATACGCCCGGAGCCCGTTCCGCCAGATCGTCCTCCAGGCATCCTCCGCTTAAGATTCCGTATCGCTTGCGGTTCTCCGTCAGCAGCATCATCGCCCCTTCTTTCCGGTAAGCCGATCCGTCGACCCGAACGATGGTCGCCAGCAGCTTCCGGCCAGTATGGGACAGCGCATCCAAGATGTCGACCCAATCGCCCATCTGCGCCACACCTCGCTTGTTCACATTCTTGTACAATATGTCCCAAAAAATGTTCGAATAATCCGGCGCAGCCTCGGAGTAAGTCGGGGCAGAGCGGGGTACACTATCCGTGTAGCATGTGTTAAATAAAGGAATTCGAGGTTTGGAAAATGACATTCGACAACAGCATGTATAGAAAAGAATCGCTCGAGAAGGTGACCGGTGCGGCAAAGTATGCGGACGATTACGGTCATCATCCGGGCATGCTGCAAGGAAAACTGGTGATCAGTCGTTACGCTCACGCGAGAATCGTGTCGATCGATACGGCCGAGGCGATGAAAGTGGCCGGAGTACGGGCCGTCGTGACAGGACAAGCGGATTTCCCGCTAACCGGCGAGGAAATTCACGACCGTCCGCCGATCGCTTACGGGAAGGTTCGTTATTACGGTGAGCCGGTTGCGGTCGTCGTCGCCGATACTTTCCAGGCGGCCAAACAGGGAGCCGAACGGGTTGTCGTTCATTACGATCCGCTTCCGGTCGTCCGGTCCCCGTCCGAAGCCATTGCGCCTAACGCCCCGCTCGTACATGAGGATTTGGCTCGCTACGAGAAGATCCAGCACGTCTTTCCGGAACCGAACACCAATATCGCTGACCGGACAAAGATTCGCAAGGGCGATATAGCGAACGGCTGGAGGCATAGCGAGGTGACGGTCGAAGCCCGTTACTCGTTCGGACCCTCCGATCATGCGGCCATGGAAACGAGGTGCGCAACCGCGGAAATCCGCCCGGACGGACAGATTCTGATTGATTCTTCCACCCAAGCGCCTTATATGATCCGGAAGCTGATGGGCGAATATTTCAAGCTTGACCCCGGGAAGATTACCGTGACCGCGCCGTTGGTCGGCGGAGCCTATGGCGGCAAGGTTCCGACCCAGTTGGAGATCGTCGCTTACCTGGCCTCCAAGGCGGTGGGAGGAAGACCCGTTAAAGTATTTAACGAGCGGGAGGAAGACATCATCGCTTCTCCCGTGCACATCGGGCTCGAGGCCAAGGTAAAGCTGGGCAGCACCAAGGACGGCAAGCTGCAAGCCGCGGAAATGACGTATTTATTCGATTCGGGAGCCTATTCGGACAAGGGGGCCACGATAAGCCGGGCAGGCGCCGTATCGTGTACAGGGCCTTACCGAATCGATAACGTATGGTGCGACTCCCTCTGCGTCTATACCAACCGTCCATACGCGACCGCCTATCGGGGATTCAGCCATTCCGAAGTGTTGTTTGCGTTCGAGCGGACGATGGACCTGCTTGCCGAGAAGCTGGGGATGGATCCCCTCGCGCTCAGGGAGAATAACGCCGTCTGTCCCGGCGATACGACGCCTACGCAAGTCGCGTTGAATTCAAGCAGCATCGGGAATTTGCCCGAGTGCATCGCGAAGCTGAAAGCCCTGATGAACTGGGACGAAGGAAGGGTGCATAGCCTTCAGAACGGACGGAAGGTGCGGGCCAAAGGGATCGGCTGCATCTGGAAAACGTCGACGATCGATACGAACGCCAGCTCTGGCGTTATTTTGACTTATAATCCGGACGGGAGTCTGAACCTGCTGTCCGGCCTGGTCGAGATCGGAACGGGGACGAAAACCGTGCTGGCCCGAATGGCCGCGGAAAGGCTGAAGATGGATGCCGGCCGGATCCACGTCCGGATGGAGGTCGATACCCGGACGATGCCGGAGCACTGGAAGACGGTCGCCAGCCGCGGGACCTACATGGCGGGCAGGGCGGTACTGCAGGCAACGGACGATCTGATCCGGCAGTTGAAGGATATCGGTTCGCGCGTATTGGTTTGCGCGCCCGACGAGTTGGAGGTCGGTTACGAGAAGGTGTATATTCGGGACGAGCCTTCGCTTTACTGCAACATATCCGATATCGCTTTCGGCTTTCAGCATACGAACGGGAACGCGATCGGAGGCCAGCTGATCGGCAAAGGAACTTTCACGTTCCGGCATTTGACGCATCTCGACCGCGAGACCGGGGCCGGAAAGCCGGGGCCGGAATGGTCGGTGGGAGCTCAAGGGGTCGAGATCGAGCTCGATACGAGGGACTTTTCATACAAGGTTCTTAAAGCTTACTCCGTGATCGACGTCGGGAAGGTGTTGAATCCGAAAGCCGCTCTGGGACAAGTCATGGGAGCGATGAGCATGGGGCTCGGATTTGCCGGAAGGGAAACGTTCGTCTTCGACAGCAAGGGGAAAATTCTGAATCCGCAGCTGCGCAACTACATTCCGCCTCGCTATGGCGAGCATCCGGAATATGCGGTCGAATTCGTGGAAACGCCGCATATCGATGCGCCGTACGGCGCGCGCGGCATCGGGGAGCACGGCCTGATCGGGATGCCCGCGGCGCTGGGCAACGCTTTGTCGCTCGCTGCCGGCGTGCAGTTGAACAAGCTGCCCCTCGTGCCGGAGCGGATTTGGAGAACCAAAATGGAAGGGGCCGCGCCATGATTCCTTTCGACTTCGACTACTTCAAGCCATCGGCGGCGGAGGAAGCGGTCCGGCTGTACCAGACGCTGCGGGAGCAGGGGAAACGGCCTGTCTACTTCGCCGGCGGAACCGAAATCATTACGCTGGGAAGATTGAACCGGATCGACACCGAAGCCGTCATCGACATCAAAGGCATCGAGGAGTGCCAGACGCTGCGGCTCGACTCCGATGATCTGGTCATGGGGTCCGCGGTTACGCTTTCCCGGCTGCAGGAGTCCGGATTTTTCCCGCTGCTAAGCCAGACCGTCAGCGAAATCGCCGATCATACGGCGCGCAACAAAATTACGCTTGGGGGCAATCTGTGCGGACGCATCTATTATCGGGAAACGGCGCTTCCGCTCTTGCTGTCCGATACGGAGATGGTCGTCGCGGGACCCTCCGGGCGAAGGCGCGTTCCGCTGAACTCGGCTTTCGACGGATGCCCGAGATTGGCAGACGGGGAATTCGTGCTTCAGCTGATTACGCCGTCAGTCTTTCTCGGACTTCCCTATTATACAGTCAAAATACGGAGACAATGGGAGGTCGGGTATCCGTTGATCACGGTAGCGGCGCTTAAACGAGCCGGGCAAATTCGCGCGGCCTTCAGCGGAGTCTGCCTCTTTCCGTTTCGCAGCGAGCGGATCGAGGAAATTCTGAACGATGGCGGGATAGAAAAGGGGGCGAGAGTCGCGGAAGCGGTGCGGCATCTGCCGGGACCAGTATCCGAGGATGTGGAAGGCTCTCCCGATTATCGCCTTTACAGGTTGAAAAATGCGCTGCTTGACGTTATGCAAGCCCTGAAAGGAGAAGAGCATGCGCGCAGCTGAAATCCGTTTGGAGGTTAACGGGGAAGTCCGTTCCATATATGTTAGAAGTTCCGATACGCTGCTGCACGCTCTCCGGGACAAGCTTGGGCTGACCGGCGCCAAGCCCGGTTGTCTCAACGGGGATTGCGGCACTTGCACCATTGACGCGGACGGGATGCCGATGAAATCCTGCCTGATGCTGGCCGTCGAAGCGCAAGGGTTGAAGATAACGACGGTGGAAGGCTTGGCCTACTCCTCGCTTCAGGCGGAATTCGTCGACAAATTCGCGTTTCAATGCGGGTATTGCACCCCGGGCTTCATCATGAACGCCAACGCCTTAATCCGCAAGCATCCCGACGCGGACGACGCAACCATCACGGAATGGCTCGAATCGAACATTTGCCGCTGCACCGGGTATAAGGAGATCGAAGATGCCGTCAAATCGGCGATGGCTATCGCCCGGTCGCGGCTGGCCGACCAGAAGGGCGATAGCCAGGCATAACACCATGCTGACCATGAAGGGCATGCCTCAGCCTTGATCCTCCAAGCCCCGAACCGGGCCATAAACCGGATTGGGGCTTACCCCTTCACCGAACCGATCGTCAAACCTTTCACGAAGTAACGCTGCAGAACCGGGTACAACACCACGATCGGCCCGATCGTGACGAGCGTCGTCGCCATCCTAATCTGATACGTCGGCGCTTGCAGGGCGATGCCCGCTCCCGACGGGATAAGGTTTTTCGCCGCTTCGAGGTTGGAGACCATCCTTCTCAGAATCATCTGCAGCGGGAATTTGTTCTCCTCGCTCAGGAACAAGATGCCCATGAACCAATCGTTCCAATAGATGAGCGCGTAGAACAGTCCGACCGTCGCCAGAATCGGCTTGGAGATCGGCAGCACGAGCTGGACGAAAATTCGGACTTCCCCGGCGCCGTCGATTCGTCCGGCCTCTTCGAGCTCCTCCGGCACGGTGCGGAAGAAGCTGACCATGAGGAAGACGAGGAACGGCTGTACCGCCAGCGGCAAAATGAGCGCGGCCAGCGTGTCGGACAGCTTGAGCCAGTTGGAGATCAGAATGTAGAACGGCACCATGCCCCCGTTGAACAGCATCGTGAAGTAGACGTAGAACGAGATGGCGTGGCGCAGCCGGTTGCGGCGGTTGGCGATCGAATAGGCCAAGCTTGCGCTGACGAGAAGTCCGAGTACCGTGCCGGTCGCGGTAATGAACAGCGTAATGCCGTAGCTGCGCAGCAGCGCGCCCGACTGGAGCAGAATCCGATAGGCTTCGAAGTTCAAGCCTTTGGGCAGCAGGCGGTAGCCTTCGTTGATCAGAATTTGCTCGTCGGTCAGCGAGCCCGATACCATGAGCAGGAAGGGAATCAGGCAGAACGCGGCGAACAGGGTGATCAACCCCCAAGAGAACACAGTCATCATGCGATCCGATTTCGTGGCTATCATCTTGCTTCTGTCCTCCTTAGAATAGGGCGGAGTCTTGCGAATAGCGCTTGACGAGGGCGTTCACCGCCACGACGAAAATAAAGCCCATCACCGATTGGAACAATCCGACGGCGGCGGCCATCCCGAAGTCGTTCAGCACCCGCATCGAACGGAACACGTACGTATCGATAACGTCGGTCGTCGGATACAGCATCGAGTTGTCGCCGACGATTGCGTAGATCATCGCGAAATCCCCGTTAAAAATTTTTCCAATCGCCAGAATGGTCAGAATGGAGATCGTCGGCACGAGCAGAGGAACGGTAATCCGTCTCATCATCTGGAATCTCGAAGCCCCGTCGATCCGCGCCGCCTCGTAGATTTCGTCCGGGAAGCTCGTCACGGCGGCCAGGAAGATGATGGACATGTAGCCCGCCCCTTGCCAGACCCGGATCAAGGTCAGAATCCAGGGCCACAGGTGGGCCTCGTAATACCAATTGAGCGGAGCGATCCCGAGGCTCTCCAGCCACCCGTCCACCGTCGGATGCATGCCTCCGAGGAACGATTGCACGAGCATGCCGATGACGACCCAGGACATGAAATACGGCAGGAAGATGAGCGACTGTGCGGTCCGCTTGAACCATTTGACCCGAATCTCGTTAAGCAGAAGAGCCAGCAGGACGGCGCAGCAAGTCGTGGCCGCGATGAACAGCAGGTTCAGGAAGACGGTGTTGCGGAGCACGAGCAGCAATTTGTCCGTCGTGAAGAAAAATTCGAAATTGCTGAAGCCGACCCAAGGGCTTCCGAGAACGCCTTTGCGAATGTTGAACTCCTTGAAGGCGATGAGAATGCCGTACATCGGCACGTAGCTGAACAGGAACACGAACAAGACGCCGGGCAGCGCCAGCAAATATAGAAAAGGGTAACGCCCTATTCCGCGCATGAATGTCTTACCGCCCATAATCGATCCTCCCGTATAGTTGATGATGCTTGCATCGTAACCCGGTTCGGGCCGACCGCCTAGCCGCCAATAGGCCTAATGACGTCAGAAAACAGCGAAACGGCGGGTTCAGAAAACAACAAAGCTTTCTAGAAACGCGTTTGCGCTTCCCTGAATCCGCATTCGAAAGTATAATTTCGAATAGAATGTATGGCAGCGCTTTCAATAAAGTGCCGGAGAGGGGGGGAGCGGATTGAAGCTGCTGTCCAGAGCGAAGATCGGCTTGCGAAGACGCAAGACGTTCGTGCAGATGCTCGTCTATTTTATCGTGGCCAGCGTAGCCGGGCTGACGATCAGCACGTTCTATATGTACTATCAATCCTCCCGCACGATCGTCAAGGAGATCGGCAATCACACGGAAGACTCGATGCGCAAAGCCGCCCACAGCACTTCCTATATGATGGAATGGACGCTCAGCTACGCCCAGAACTGGAGCCGGGATTCGGCGCTCGTCGCCTATGCGCTCGGAGGGGAGAAGGACTATTACGAGGATTACAAGATCTGGTCCGCGCTGCGGAAAATTCAAGCGAACAATCCGCTGATCGAATCAATCTACCTGGTAAACGATTATACGGATACGGTGGTGGACACGCGAAGCGGCATCTATACGCGGGCCGGCTTCTACGACAAGGAAGCGCTCGATAGGGTGGCCCCCGCCGAGCTGCAGGGACATCGCAAGCTCGTTCCCCGACGGGTGGAGGGCTTGCTGAACGACATTCGGCCATTTCGGTCCAATCTGCTGACGTACGTGTTCCCTTATGAGCCGAATCAGTCCTCGTCCGCGCTGATCGTCAATCTCGACGAGCGGACGGTCGCCGACCTGATCGGCAGGAATTTCTCCCCTTCTGAAGGATTATACATGCTCGTCGACGAGACGGGGACGGTCGTCGCGTCTCCGGGCCAGGACTTGTTCCGGACGCGGACCGACTATGCGAACCGGATCGATGCGTCGGGTCGCTCCAGCGGCTGGCAGGAGATCGACGGCCAAGGCAGCCCGTCCCTGCTCGTATTCGCCGACACTTCGTTCACCGGGCACGAGGGCTGGAGGATCGTCTCGATCATTCCCGAGAAGCAGCTGCTGGGCAACGTGCACGCGCTGCGGAACTGGACCTTGCTGATCTACGTTCCGGTCGTGCTGGCGACTTTGTTCATCGTGTGGCTGCTGGCCAAAAAGATTTATTTTCCGATTCAAAGACTGGTACGGGACATTGCGGGGGAACGGAGAGAAGAGCGCGAGGATCAGGAGGAGAGCGAGCTTAGCCTGCTGTCGGGCGTGTACCGGGATCAAAAATCGCGCCTCGACCGGCTGTCGAATACGTGGCGGCATTACAGGGGAGACGCGAGGAACGCGTTCCTGCGCGGCCTGATCGAGAAGGAGGCGGAATATCCGGAACGGGAGATGGAGAGGAGGTTCGCCGACCTCGGGATGAGGCTGCCGAGATGGCCGATCCGGCTCGTGCTCGTCCGAATCGACGGGTACTGCGATTGGGCTTCGTCGTACACGGAGCAGGAAGTCCGGCTGCTGCGCTACGCGATGGCGAACATCGCCGAAGAGACGATGAGGGGCTACGCGCTGACGGCCGTCGACCTGGACCGCGACAGAGTCGTGCTTATCGTGGAGACGGAAGCCCGCTCCGAAGCCGAGCTGCTGGAGCATTTGCGGGAGAGCCAGTCGGCGATCAAGGATTACCTGGAGATGGAGACGAGTCTGACGGTCAGCCCGCC
>NZ_JBEPYQ010000024.1:0-74164 GCF_041641335.1 Cohnella sp.
CGAGTTTGTTGTTCTGCATTGGGATAGATGCGATAGCGAAAGGCCTTCTCTACGAGCAAGCCAACACCTCCCCTCAATCCAATTATATCCATTATAGCACATATGTTCGTTTTTCTCACAACAAAAAGGCATCGATTCATCCCCATTACGCATGGTGTTGAGGTCGAAGGCTACTCGAAATAGCTGATAAATTTTCCATGAATTCGGCATGCTTTCACATTTTCTATATTCCTAAAAATATAGAAATATTCTCGAAAAAAATTACTTCAACAAATAGGGCGCGTACTTCTGCGCCATATCGCGGTTTACGCTATAGAAAATATACGTGCCGTCCTTGCGCAGGTTCAGCAGGCCGCAATCGGCGAGCTGCTTCAGATGGTGCGACAGCGTAGAGCCGGCCACGGATTCCAGCTTGCCGCCAATGTCGGAGCAGCACAGATTGTTCTCCCCGTCCGCGAGCAGCAGCGCGATCTTCAGCCTTGTCGGTTCTCCGAGCGCTTTGTACACCTTCACCGCTTGCCCGACATCCTTGTCGTCCGCGTCCATCCTTTCTCACCTCGCCCTATATTTCTATATGTATCGAAATTAGATTAGCACAACGTTCGTCGTCTGTAAACAGGCAAAGAGGAGACGGGCAGATAAACGCCCATCCCCTCTTCTCCGTCTGCCAAACCCGATCGCGTTCCGGAGCCTGCCGTAAGTTGCCCTGCAGCGGGTTCTCCCCCGATCCTGAACCGGTCCGGATCATGGATCAGATCTCCACCGAGCCCGTGTAGACGGCCGCCGCCGGACCGGTCATATAGATACGGTCGCTGGCCTCGTCCCACTGGATGCGCAGATCGCCGCCGGCGAGCGAGATCGTCGCCTCGCGATCGGTCAGCCCGTTTAGCACCGAGGAGACGAGCGTCGCGCAAGCGCCCGTGCCGCACGCCAGCGTCGGCCCCGCGCCCCGCTCCCATACCCGCATGTCCACTTGGTCGCGGGTATTGACGGTCGCGAACTCGACGTTGATTTTGCGCGGGAACAGCGGATGCTTCTCCAGCTTCGGTCCCCATGTCGCCAGGTCGAACCCGGCCGCATCGTCGACGTAGATGACGCAGTGCGGATTGCCCATCGATACCGCCGTGAATCGGAACTCGCGTCCGTCCACCTCGACCGAGTGCCCGATGACCGGATTGGCGTCGATCGTCGTCGGCACGTCGAGCCCGTTCAGAATCGGCTTGCCCATATCGACGGTTACTTGCGCGACCTTGCCGTCTTCGACTTGAAGCACGACCGGCTGCACGCCGGCGCCCAGCGTCTCGATCGTCAGCTCCGTTTTGGCCGCCAGGCCGTTGTCGTAGACGTACTTGGCGACGCAGCGAATCGCGTTGCCGCACTGCTCCGCTTCCGATCCGTCGGAGTTGATGATTCTCATCCGGAAGTCCGCCTTTTCCGAAGGCAAAATGTATACCAGCCCGTCCGCCCCGATGCCGAAGTACCGGTTGCACAGCCGAACGGCCAATTCCGCCGCGTTGTCCGGCAAAGCTTGCTCGCCGGCCACGACAATGAAGTCGTTGCCGAGCCCGTGCATTTTCGTAAATTCCATAACAAAAGCCTCCCGCTATGACCAGTCAGTCAAGTATTCTCGCTCACTGGAATAATCATAACGGGAAGGCGGCGGGATGAGCATACAGCAAACCTTCATTTATTTGCACTTTTTGACTACGACGAACGGAAAATCAACCCTCTTGCACGCTTAGACGCTCCAGCGCCTTCGTCGCGCGCTCGCGCGCTTCGGCAACCGTGCCGCCCGTCGACAAAGCGACCGCCATCCGGCGTCCCGGCTTCGTGACCGGCTTGCCGAATACGCGCAGCTGCGTATACGGAACGGACAGGGCCTCGCCGATTCCGCCGATCCGGTAGTCGACCAGCTCCCGGTCCGCTTTCAACGGGCGGCTGGCTCCGGGAGCGATGTTCTCGATCTCCGGAATCGGATAGCCGAGAATGGCGCGGACGTGCAGCGCGAATTCGGACAGGTTCTGGCTCACGAGCGTGACGAGACCGGTATCGTGCGGCCGCGGCGACACTTCGCTGAAATACACCTTGTCCTTGGCGAGAAACAGCTCCACGCCGAAGATGCCCGCTCCGCCCAGCTCGTCCGTAATCGCTTTGGCGATCCGCTGCGCCTCTTCCAGCTGTCCGGCGGTCATCTCGTGCGGCTGCCACGATTCGATGTAGTCGCCGTCCTTCTGGATATGGCCGATCGGCGGGCAGAACGCCGTGCCGCTGACCGAACGCACCGTAAGCAGCGTAATCTCCGACTCGAACGTGATGAACTCCTCGACGATGACCCTCGTCTGCTGCACGCGGCCGCCCTCCATCGCGATCGTCCAGCAGCGATCCAGATCCGCTACCGAGCGGCAGACGCTTTGCCCCTTGCCCGACGAGCTCATCAGCGGCTTCACGACGCAGGGAAAGCCCATCTCCTTCGCCGCAACGGCGAATTGCTCGTACGTATCGGCGAACCGGTACGCAGCCGTAGGCAGGCCCAGCGTCTCCGCAGCCAATCGGCGAATGCCTTCGCGGTCCATCGTCAGACGCGCCGCTCGGGCGGTCGGGATAACCCGGTAGCCTTCCTCCTCCAGCTTCAGCAGCTCGGCGGTGGCGATCGCCTCGATCTCGGGCACGATCAGATCCGGCTTTTCCCGTTCGACGACTTCCCTGAGCGCCTGCTTGTCCAGCATGTCGATCACGTAGCTGCGATGCGCGACCTGCATGGCCAGAGCGCCTTCGTAACGGTCGACCGCCACGGTCTCCACCCCCAGACGCTGCGCCTCGATAACGACTTCCTTGCCAAGCTCGCCCGATCCGAGCAACAGTATTTTTTGACTGGCGTACATGTTAGCATTCCTCCATCATGAGCTCGAGTTCGATAACGTCCATTATACACGATGGCCAGCCGAAGCGTAGCCGTTTGTCTCTCTATAGCGGTGTCAAAGCCGATATCGCGAAACACGCCGCAAGCAGCAGACAGAGCGGGCTGTACAGGCGCGTATCGCTTGCCGCGAACGCCGTGCCGCGCACTTTTTTGAAGAAGCCGACATACTTGAAATCCCCCACCGTTCGCATCATAAAAACCGCCCCTCCCAGCAGGCAACCCCATTGCGTCCAAGTCCCCGAAAGCCCGAGCGGCAGCAATCCTCGGTGCGCGAGCAGCAGCGCTCCGGCCGCAAGCAGCATCGTCCCCACCGCCAGCGTCGCCGGCTTGCCCGGGCGAAACAGCGGTTCCCCGTCCGGTCTGTCCGGCACCGCAGCGCGTGCTCCCGCTTTCCCTCCGAACGCCCAATAGTAATGAAGCCCCCCAAGCCCCGCCAATACGAGGCTCGCAAACCAAGCAACGAAGTCCGCCATCCGAATCTCCTCCCGCCTCTCGCGAGTCACATTTATTTCCATTATACCGTCCCCTCAGAAGAGAGACACCGACGAGACTCCCGCGAATGTGACCGATTCCCGACAAAAAAAACAGCCCGTCATCCCACGAACGGGAGAGCAAGGCTGTTTGGCGGATCGAGCCGTTTATCTGGCGGGTCTCGCCGAAGCGGAGTTGCCTCCGTAAGTGACCTTGGTTCCTTTTCTCTTCTGCTTCGAAGAGCCCCAGACGCTGCCGGCGCCCATAGCGAACGTCGGGATGCCGGCGGCGACGATGACGAGCGCCCAGTCGCGCAAGTCCAGCGGCACGGTTTTGAATATCGGCTGCAGCGGCTCGATGTACAGCACGGCCAGCATCAGCACCAGCGAGGACAGCACCGCGAGGACGAGGAACTTGTTCTCCAACAGCTTGCGGTGAAAAATCGAACGGGAGCTGCGGCAGTCGAACACGTGAATGAGCTGAGCCATGACGAGAGTGGCGAACGCGACGGTCTGCGCGTGAATGAGCTGGTCCGGCTGCCCTTCTCCCGCTTTCAGCGCCAGCACGAACGCACCCAGCGTACAGAGGCCGATCAGCACGCCGCGGCTGACGATCTTCCAACCGAGCCGTCTGGCGAAAATGTTCTCCTTGGCCGGTCTTGGCTTCTGCTGCATCAGATCGCTCTCAGCCTGATCGACGCCGAGCGCCATCGCCGGCAGTCCGTCCGTCACCAGGTTGACCCACAAAATCTGGATCGGAACGAGGGGAAGCGGAAGCCCGGCCATCATCGCCAGGAACATCGTCATAATCTCGCCGACGTTCGACGCCAGCAGATAGCGGATGAACTTGCGGATGTTCTCGTAGATGCCGCGCCCTTCCTCCACGGCGGCGACGATGCTCGAGAAGTTGTCGTCGGACAGCACGAGCGCGGAAGCTTCCTTCGTCACATCCGTTCCGGTGATGCCCATCGCGATGCCGATGTCGGCCGCTTTGACCGCCGGAGCGTCGTTGACCCCGTCCCCCGTCATCGCCACGACGTGTCCGCGGCGCTGCAGCGCCTGCACGATTCTCAGCTTGTGCTCGGGAGAGACGCGGGCGTATACGTTCACGTCGTCGGCGACCTTCTCCAGCTCATCGTCAGGCATCGTCGACAGCTCTGTTCCGGTAATAACGCGGCCCTCGCGGCCGATAATGCCGAGCGTTCTGGCGATCGCCTCCGCCGTCGTGCCGTGATCCCCGGTAATCATGACCGTCTTGATGCCCGCCTGGCGGCACTTGTAGATCGCTTCCTTGACTTCCTTGCGCGGCGGGTCCATCATCCCCGTCAGCCCGACGAAGATGAGCCCGCTCTCGGCTTGCTCGCTGCTGTCGCAGTTCTCGTGGCCTTTGACGTCCCGATACGCCGTTCCCAGGACGCGAAGCGACTCCCTGGCCATCGCTTCGTTCGCGGCGAGCACCTTCGACTTGAGCGACGCCGTGAACGGGACGACCTGATCGTCCCATAGCACGTAAGCGCATTGGCCGACGAGCAGGTCGGGCGCTCCTTTGGCGCAGATCAGCTTGCCTCCCTGGTGGGAGACGAGCACCGACATCCGCTTGCGTTCGGCGTCGAACGGGAATTCTTTGACGCGCGTATACAGGCTTTGCAGCGCGGATTTGACCAGACCGGTCTTCGCCGCCAGCACGAGCAGCGCCGCTTCGGTCGGATCGCCTTTGATTTTCCATTCCGCCGCGTCGGAAACCGGCGGTTCTCCTTTGGCCGGCTTGCGCTTTTTGGCATCATCGCTCTTCTCCTGCTGCGACAGATCCGAGTTGTTGCAGAGCGCGGCGATCTGCGTCAGCCGGCGCAGGGCGGAGTCGCCCTTGGCGTCTATGCTCTTGCCGTTCTCCTTCAGCAGGCCGACCGGCTCGTAGCCTTCGCCCGTCACTTCGATCGTCCTGCCGCCGAGCCACAGCTTGGTGACGGTCATTTTGTTTTGCGTCAGCGTCCCGGTCTTGTCGGAACAAATCACGGAGGCGCAGCCGAGCGTCTCGACGGACGGCAGCTTGCGGACGATCGCCCTGCGCTTGATCATGCGCTGGACGCCCAGAGCCAGCGCGATCGTCACGATTGCCGGAAGACCTTCCGGAATGGCGGCGACGGCCAAGCTGACGCCGGCCAGGAACATGTCGTAAACGGGTTGTCCGTGCAAGATGCCGGCGAGCACGACGACGACCGTCAATACGAGCGCCACGACGATCAAAATTTTGCCGAGCTGCTCAAGACGGTGCTGAAGCGGCGTTTCCGCCTCTTCCGTCTGCTGGATCAGATCGGCGATTTTGCCCATCTCCGTCCGCATTCCTGTAACCGTCACGATGCCTTTCGCCGTTCCGCGCGTCACCATCGTCCCGAGATAGCCGCAATTTTTCCGGTCCCCGAGAGCCAAATCCGCCGAATCCAGCTTGCCCGCCGACTTGACGACAGGCACCGATTCTCCCGTCAAGGCGGACTCGTCCACCGAGCAGTCGTTGCATTCCACGAAACGAAGATCCGCGGGCACCCGGTCTCCGCTTTCCAGAAGCACGAGGTCCCCGGACACGAGGTCCCTCGCCGGAATGTGCAGCAGCTCTCCTCCCCGGATCACTTTGGCAAAAGGAGCGGACAGCTCCTTCAGCGCCCGAAGCGAACGCTCGGCCCGATATTCCTGGTAGAAGCCCAGCACGCCGTTAATGAGGATGATCGCGATGATCGTGAGCGCGTCCAGCATCTCCCCGAGCAATCCGGAGATGATCGTCGCCCCCACCAGCACGAGTACCATGAAATCCTTGAACTGATTCAGCAGCAGCTTCAGCGGAGAATCTCCGCGCTTCTCGGCGAGCTCGTTCGGACCGAACTCCTGAAGACGCTCGTCCGCCTGCTCCCGCGACAATCCTTTTTCGCCGTCGGTGTCCAGCGTCTTCGTCAATTGCTCCTCGCTCAGCTGATGCCATGCCTGACCTTCCAAGATCGTCAACCCCTTCCGTCTTATCCGCGTGCGGTTCTTGACCTATATGTATTCAGACAAGCCGGGAAATATCCCCGAGGGTTGTACGAGGAATGGCGATCGTCAAGCATGCAAAGAGCGGCCGCCCCGCCGCCATGCGAAATGGCGACAAGACGACCGCTTATTCTTCAAAACCGCGCTCTTTATCGGGCTTGGACCTTCTCCAGCTGCTCCTCCAGGCGATCCAGCAGCTCGCTGGCGCCTTCCGCCATGCCGGTTTGCAGCACCGCTTCGCGAACTTCCACGGAAGGATACAGCGTCAGCTCCGTAAACTTCGTCTTGCCGCCAGCCAATTCCTCGAACGTCGTCGTGACGAGCCCGACCACTCCGGGATAACCTTCGAACTCGTACGTGTTAATGAGCCGTTCCGGCGCGGCCACCTCGTGGTAAACCCCGTTATGCGCAAACTCGTTCCCGCCGCTTTCCCGCTGAACGTACCTCCAGACGCCGCCTTTTTTGACTTCCATCCGGTCTACCCTCGTCTGCAAGCTTCTCGGTCCCCACCAGTCCGGCACCGTGACCGGGTCCGTATACATCCGGAAAACAAGGTCCCGAGGGGCGTTGAAAATCCGGGTGATCGTGACTTCCTGTTTGCCCGGTTCGGCGATAATGTTCGTTTTGGACATGTTTGATTTCTCCTTTTTATCTCATCAGTATGAGTTGTTCCCGGCGTTCTCTTCGTGCTGGGCCTTCTGCAGCAATTGCTCGAAACGGTCGTACTGCTCTTCCTTGATCCGGATGAAAGTCTCCAACCAGTCGTTCATCTCGATCAGCGGCGTCGGACATAACGAATAAATACGGCGGTTCGCATCCACCTGCACTTGGACGAGACCGGCTTCGGCCAGCACATGCAAGTGCTTGGAAGATTGCGGGAGCCGCAACCCCAGCTTCTTGGCGATCTCGCTGACAGTCAGTGAGCCGTAATCGCGCAGCAGCTCGACAATGTTGAACCGGTTGGGCTCAGCAAGGGCGCTGAGCGTTGCGAATGTCATCGCTGGCGTTCCTCCTTTCCGAAAAGATTAAGCTTTATGGTTCCAATTTACACCACGGGGAAATTTCCGTCAAGGGAAATTTCTTTTGAAGGAAAATTGAATGAATGAGAGCAGAAAGTCCGCCTCGCTTTCCCTTTCCGAAAATGTATGGCATCATAGGAGACGGAAACTACCCGAAGCGAACCTACTTACACAGGAGATAAACGATATGTCATTGGACGGAATCGTCGTCAGAGCGCTCGTACGCGAGCTTCAATCGTGCGTCAGAGCGCGAATTCTTAAAATCTATCAGCCTACGGACAATGAACTGATCCTGCATATTCGCGGGCAAGGCGCCGGCGGCAAGCTGCTGCTGTCCGCACACCCTTCGATGCCCCGACTGCATTGGACGGAGCAGGTTTGGGCCAACCCGTCCGAACCGCCGATGTTCTGCATGCTGCTGCGCAAATATTGCGAAGGCGGCGTTATCGAATCCGTGCGCCAGGTCGGTCTGGAAAGAATCGTGGAGATCGACGTCCGGCACCGGGACGAGCTCGGGGACGCCTCCCTGAAGCGGCTTGTTATCGAAATTATGGGCCGGCACAGCAACGTTATTTTGATGGACCCGGTCACCGGCGTCGTGCACGACGGCATTCGCCACGTCACCCCGGCCATCAGCAGCTACCGCGTCGTCCTTCCGGGAAGCGCGTACGTCTCTCCTCCGGAGCAGGATAAGGCCGACCCTCTCGGCGTCGGCGAGTCGGAGTTTGCCGAATTGACGTCCCGCGGCGGCAATCTTCCGGAGCTTCGCGAAGATTCGTCTTACGTCGACGCCACTTCGAAGGCTTTGCTCGGAGCTTTCACCGGGCTGGGCCCGCTCATCTCCCGCGAGATCGCCTTCCGGGCCGCGCGGCACCCGCAAGGGTTGTGGGCAGAATTCAGGGATACGCTCGATCAAGTGGCGCGCGATGCGTACGAGCCGAATATCGTCGTGCAGGAGAACGGCAAAGCGGCCTTCTCCGCCCTTTCCCTGACGCATCTGGACGGGGCGGTGCAGACTTTCCCTTCCGTTCACGAGTGTCTGGAAAGCTTCTATCGGGATAAGGCGTCCCGCGATCTGGTCCGGCAGCGCACGACGGACTTGAACCGTTTCCTGCTGAACGAGATCGCCAAAAACGAGAAAAAGCTGGTCAAGCTGCAGGAGACGCTCGACGAAGCGGCCGAAGCCGACAAGTTCCGTCGGATCGGCGAACTTCTGACCGCGCATCTGTATGCCTTCCAGCGGGGCGACTCCTCCGTCGACGTTGTCGACTACTACGAGGAAGAGCAGCCGACGCGCACCGTCGCGCTCGATCCGCTGCTGACGCCTAACGAGAACGCCCAGCGCTACTTCCGCAAGTACAACAAGCTGAAAAACAGCCGCGACGTCGTAACGGAGCAGATCGAAGCGACGAACGCGGAACTCGCCTACTTGGCTTCCGTGCTGCAAGGACTCGAATCGGCGAGTCCGGACGACATCGGGGAAATCCGGGACGAGCTGATCGAGCAGGGCTACATTCGCGAGCGGGGCGTTAAACGGGGAGCTAAAAAGCGGAAAAAGGACCGCCCGGCCGTGCTGTGCTACACGTCGAGCGAGGGCGTCCCGATCTACGTCGGCAAAAACAACACGCAAAACGACTACATTACGAACCGTCTCGCATCGTCATCCGACACGTGGCTGCATACGAAGGATATTCCCGGCTCCCACGTGCTCATCCGCGGCGGCGAGTTCGGCGAAGCGACCCTGCACGAAGCGGCGATGCTGGCCGCTTATTACAGCAAGGCCAAGTCGTCGAGCAGCGTCCCCGTCGACTACACGCTCATCCGCTACGTCCGCAAGCCGAACGGGGCCAAACCCGGCTTTGTCATCTACGACGCCCAGAAGACGCTGTTCGTCACTCCGGACGAAAGCCGGATTCAGCAAATGGCTTCCGCGGTAAAGTAACAAAAGAGGCGGCAATCTCCGGAGCTTAGGCTCCAGCGATTGCCGCCTTTCTGTTGATCGTGCCGCCTCGCGGGCTTATTGGCCCGCGCTCATCGGCAGACAGACGGGCAAGCTATTCCGTCCGCACGCCGAGCCGATCGAGGATATCGGCGTCCACGCAGCGATTGCCGATAGCCCCGTGATAGACCTTGCCGTCCTTGACGCCGTGGAAATCGGAGCCCCCGGTCGCCAGCTTGCCGCGAGCCGCCGTCCATTCGGCGTAGCGGCGCTCCTGCTCCGGATTATGATCCGAATGGTACGCCTCCAGACCGTCCGCTCCCCCATCCAGCAAAGAGAGCACGAGATCGTCGTCCCCGTATATGCCCGGATGGGCGATGACAGCCTTGCCGCCCGCCTCGTGAATCCAACCGATCGCCTCCAGCGAGGAGGCGCGTTCCTGCCGCTCGTAAACCGGCTTTCCTTCCGCCAGCCACCGGTCGAACGCCTCTCTCAAGTCCGATACGTAGCCTTTGTCGACCATCGCCTGCGCGATGTGCGGCCTGCCGACCGATTTGTCCTTGCGCTCCGACTTCCCGGCCGCGGCCGCCAGCTCCTCCGGAGTGATCGGCATGCCGATTCTGCCCAGATTGGCCAGCATGCGCTCGTTCCGAAGATTCCTTCCTTCGCGCAGCGTCTCCAGCCTGGACAGCCACTTCCCGTCGTCCAATGCGAATCCGTAGGCCAGCACGTGAATATCCTTGCCGCCTGCAACCGTGCTAAGCTCGACTCCAGGCACGACGAAGACGCCAAGCTCGCGTCCGGCCCTCAGCGCTTCGTCTACCCCCGCCACCGTATCGTGATCGGTAATCGCTATCGCGAACAGCCCCGCTTCCTTAGCCATCCGAACGTTGTCGGCCGGAGCGAACATGCCGTCCGAGGCCGTCGTATGCATATGCAAATCCGCGCGTCTACTCATGCGACAATTCCCCCAATTCGCTCAGCAAGGCGACCGCCGGAATCGGCAGCAAAGACGAACGCAGCCTTACCGAATAGAACTGGCGCCTAAAGCTGACGCCCGTAATTCTCACCGGCTTCAGCAGACCAAGCGCAAGCTCGTGCTTGATCGTCCACACGGACAGCAGCGACAGGCCGAGTCCGGCCTCCACCGCCGATTTGACCGCACCCGTGCTGCCGAACTCGCTAACGACCCGCAGCCGGTCTTCGGTGACGCCGTGCCGCTGCAGCTCCTCCTCCATGATCTGTCTCGTCCCCGAGCCATTTTCCCGCAGCACGAGCGGCTCCCGGATCGCCTCTTCGAGCGATACCTGCTCCCGGGAAGCGAACGGATGGTTCGACGGAGCGATGAGCAGCAATTCGTCGTCCATGACCGCCTGGACCTCGAAGCCCGGAACGTCGCAAGGCGCTTCGATAATGCCGAAATCCAGCCCCTGATGGGCGACCGCTTCGATGATCTCGGTCGTGTTCATCACCTTCATATCGACGGAAACGTTCGGAAATCTTCGCAGGAAGCTGCCGAGCAGCCGAGGCAGCACGTATTCCCCGATCGTCAGGCTGGCCGCGAACTGCAGCCTCCCCTTCAGCTCTTCGATATACTTGGTCATCATCTCGTCCGTATCCCGCATCAACTCCACCGCTTTGCGGGCTTGAGGCAGCAGACGGTGCCCCGCCTCCGTCAGATCCAGCCGTTTCGTCGTCCGGTTGAACAGCTTCGTGCCGAACCGCTCCTCCAATGCTTGCACCTGCATCGTCACGGCGGGCTGGGTCATGTGGAGCGACTGCGCGGCCGCGGAGAAGCTTCCCCGCTCCGCGACGGTGTAGAAAATGTGAAGTTGGTGCACGTTGAGCGCCATCTCTTTCCGCCTTCCCGTCCGTAAGTTTCTCTCGCATTATACCACAGAATACGAACGGCCGGGCGGAGGGTGCTCCTCCGGCCCGGCCGTTCCGATCGCGCGCGGCCGCTTAGCGGCGTTTGCGGTTGTTTTTGATTAACGTCATGCGCCTGGAATGGCGCAGCCACGAATAATAAGTCTTCAGATCCCGGAGCTCCATCGTCTCCGACATTCTTCCGAGGAACGTAACGACGATCATCTTGTGGAGGGGATTTCCAAGCAGGTCCGTGTCGGTCTCGCTCACGGAAAATTCGGCGACGAAAACAAGGTCGTCGTCGATCGTATAGACGTCCTGCTCATTCCGGTAATAGGAAACGATACGCCCGTCCTTCAAGCATTGCCACATGAATTCGGCGATATCGGAATAGCCGGTCTTCTCCTGCTCCACTCGGTCCGACCAGCGGGTACGAGCATGGTTCGTAATGATGATGTCGGATACTTTCTTATCCCCAAGAACGACATGAAAGGGTTCGTATGTGCTCCATCGCTCCGTATGCCTATCCTTCACCGGGCCATCCCCTTCCCGATTCTAGGTCTTCTGAATCAAATTTGTCAGGTGTTCCTAGGAACTTAAGTACATTCTACAGCATCTATTCCCTACGATTCAACAATAAAATAGACGTTTAGAAAAAATTCCCATACAATAAAAAGAGGCGCCCGCCCACCATCGGATGATGAACCGGGACAGCCCCGTTTAACCCAATACGATACGGTCGTCCGACAGCTGGTGTCCGCTGATTCTCTCGAATTCTCCGAGCAGCTGCGCGACCGTCAGGCCCGCCTTGCGCTCCGCGGAAACGTCGAGGATGATGCGCCCTTTGTCCATCATGATCAGGCGGTTGCCCAGGCGGATCGCCTGCTCCATGTTGTGGGTCACCATCAGCGTCGTCAGCTTCATGTCGCGCACGATTTCATCCGTCAGCCGCGTGATCAGCTCGGCTCTGGCCGGATCCAGAGCGGCCGTATGCTCGTCGAGAAGCAAAATCTGCGGCTTCGTGAACGTCGCCATCAGCAGGCTGAGCGCTTGCCGCTCCCCGCCGGACAGCAAGCCGACCTTGGCGCTCATGCGGTTCTCGAGACCGATGCCCAGACGGCTGAGCTGCTCGCGGAACAGCTTTCGCTTCGAGGCGGTCGCTCCCCAGCCCAGTCCGCGCGGCTTGCCGCGCTTGTAGGCCATCGTCAGGTTCTCCTCGATCGTCATCCGCGGCGCGGTCCCGGCCATCGGATCTTGGAAGACCCGCCCGATCCAGCGGCTTCTCTTATATTCGGGCAATCCGTGCACCTCGGCGCCTTCGATTCTGATCGCTCCGATGTCCGGCTTCATGACGCCGGAGATCAGGTTCATCAACGTCGACTTGCCCGCCCCGTTGCTGCCGATGACGGTTACGAAATCTCCCGATTCGATTTTCAGGTTGGCGTTCATCAGCGCCACCTTCTCGTCCGGCGTTCCGGGGTTAAACAGCTTGGATACGTTCGTCAGGTCGAGCATCAGGCTTTGCCTCCTTTGCCTGGAGCGATCGTCGCGAGCAGCTCCTCGGAACGCTTCTTGGCGACGCTGCGCTGCCTCATCACCCGGCGAACGTAAGGAACGACGAGCGCGACAATGACGATAAGCGCGGTAACCAGCTTAAGATCGGAGGCTTCGAACAGCTCGACGCGCAGAGCGATGGCGATGACGATCCGGTAGATAATCGCGCCGATCACGACGGCCAGCGTCGCCATGAACACCGTTCTCGCGCCGAAGATCGCTTCTCCGATAATAACCGAAGCCAGACCGATCACAATCATCCCCACGCCCATCGTGACGTCGGCGAAACCGCCTTGCTGGGCAATCAGCGCGCCCGACAGCGCGACCAGGCCGTTCGAGAGGCTGACGCCCAATATTTTTGTGCCGTCCGTGTTCGCTCCGAAGCTGCGGATCATCCGCTCGTTATCGCCCGTAGCTCGGAGCGCAAGCCCGATATCCGTATGAAGGAAGGCGTCCAGCAGCAGCTTGACGAGCAGCACCGCAATGCCCATGACGAGAATAAACAGCCCGACCGGCTTCACGATCGATGAGATCAGCGTATCCGTATTGACAATCGACACGTTGGGACGGCCCATGATCCGGAGATTGATGGAGTGGAGCGCGATCATCATCAGAATGCCGGCCAGCAAACCGTTAATTTTGCCTTTCGTATGAAGAAGTCCGGTGCAGACCCCCGCGAGGAGCCCGCCTCCGAAGGCGGCCAACGTGGCGAGCGCGGGATGATAACCGGCCGAGATCATGATCGCGGCGATCCCTCCGCCCGTCGCGAAGCTCCCGTCGACGGTCAGGTCGGGGAAATCCAAGATGCGGAACGTGATGTAGACCCCGAGCGCCATTAAAGCGAACAGCAGTCCCAGCGCTACGGCTCCGTAGATCGAATCAATCATCGGTTAAGCCTCCTTACAGACAAATAGGGTGAGCGACGGCAGCCGCCCACCCCATTGTTCTGTTTACTGGATAATATTATTTTCTTTGTCCTTCACTTTATCCTTCATCGCGTCCGTAACGTCAATGCCTTGCGCTTCGGCCGCTTTCAGGTTCAGGATCAGGTCCAGCTTGTCCGGTACGGATACCGGCATGTCGGCGGGTTTCTTGCCGTTCTTCAGCACGTCGACGGCCATCTGGCCGACTTGGTAGCCGTGGTCGTAGTATTTGAACCCAACCGTCGCGAACGCGCCCTTCTCGACCGTGTCGCGGTCGCTGGAGAAGAACGGAAGCTTGTTGTCGTTGGCGACCTGGATAATCGAGTCCGCCGCGGTGACGACCGTATTGTCAAGCGTGATGTAAATCGCGTCCGCGCGTCCGATCAGCGACTCGGCCGCTTGCTTCACTTCGGAGGAGGTCGTCGCCGCCGCTCTGACCAGCTTGATGCCGTGGGCCGACAACGCTTCCTCGGCTTTCTTCGCCATAATGACGGCGTTGGACTCGCCTTCGTTGATCACGATGCCGACATTCTTCACGTTAGGGAAATCCGAAGCGATGAAGTCCATCAGCCGTACGATCGCTTCCGGGTTCGTGTCGGACGCGCCGGTGACGTTGGCGCCCGGCTTCTCCAGGCTGCTGACGACTTTGTCGGCGAGCGGATCCGTAACGGCCGCGAACAGAACCGGGAAATCCTTGACGTTCTGGGCGAGCGTCAGCGCCGAAGGCGTGGCGATGCCAAGCGCCAGATCGTATTTGCCGGAGGCGATCTTCTGCGCGATCGACAGGTTGTTCGTCGAGTCGCCTTGCGCGATGTTGACGTCGACCTTCAGGTTGTCGCCTGCTTTGATGCCGGCGTCTTCAAGCGCCTTGAGGAAGCCCTCTCTGGTGGCGTCAAGCGACGGATGTTCGACGATTTGCGAAATGGCAATCGAGTAGCTTGCGGAGCCGGATTCCTTACTGCCGCACCCTGCAAGCGCTAACAGCGCCGCGGTGGACAGCATTACGGTCGATAACAGTTTCTTTTTCAACTTCATTACCCCTTTATCGTGTTTGTTTTTTTCTCCAGCTGCTGAAAAGCTTCGACGCTTCTTCCAGTTACAGCGATAAAAAAGAATTGATACTAGTTTAATAGTCCGTTTCACGATTCGTCAATTGCAATCTTTCACAATCGTGGACAAAGGAAGAGACAGCCCCGCAGGCGAGGCTGTCTCTCTTGAGCGAATGCGGTTCCGTTCGAACGTCCGGCCCCCGAGAGATCGCGCTCCCGGACTTACAGGCCGTAAAACCGCGTTTTGTCCGGTACGTTCTTCTCGTACTCGGTTTTGATCTCGTTCCTGTAGGAACGTTCCACCTTGCGCACGAAGGGCAGCCGCTGCAAGTTGCGAACCGTCTCCTCCGCGACGTCGGCGTTCATATACATGACGGCGTAGTGCATCTTGCGGGACAAGTAATGGAGCGTTCCGTACTTGTCCAAGCCTCTGGCCGCCTTCGAATCGCTGAACCATACGATGTACCCTGTCCGTTCGGCAAACATGTCCAACCTCCGTCTGAACTGGAAATCCGTTACCCGCAGCCTCCGCTCCCGCAGGAGCAGCTGCCCCCGTTGCCGCAGCCCGAAGCTTTCGGATTAGGGTTGTTGTCCGGAACCTTGATGCTCTGCGATACCGCAAAAGCGAGCGTTCTGGATATATCGGTCAGCAACTCGTCCAAGGAGCTCTCCGCGGCTTTGTAGTTGCGCACGGATTCTACCTCGTCCAGCCGCTGCTGCGCTTCGTACACTTGCTCCAACGCGGCGTTGTAATCGGGATGGAATCTTCCGAAACGCTCGCACTCCGCGAACTTCTCCTTCGCCTGAAGAAACTGCTTCTTCAAGCTCTGGGCCTTGGCGTCCTGCAGAACTTCCGTCTTCCAATAAGCGTATTCCGCAGCGAAGTCGGAGCGGATCAGCGATTCCCCCAGCTCGTAAGCGCGGTCCAGCAGCAGCGCCATATCGACGGGCTCTGCCGCGCTATATTCCGCCGCGGGGAGGTTTTGCGTCATGCTGGCCATCGGCCTCACCTCACCATTCGGCTTTGTCTTACCTTCCCTATCATAACACAAGATGAGCTCATCCGGTCAAATGGTTTCAAGCTCCTCCAGATCGGGAAGAACGATCATCAGCTCGGCGACTTCCTCTGCGCGAACGCGCGCAGGTTCCATCGGACCGACAATGGAATCGCGGCCGTCGGACGAATGGCGCCATCTGCCCTCGGCCACCCAGGAAGCTCCGTTCTCGTGCATGGTGCGCGGCGCAAAATAACAGGCGTCTCCTTCCCGTTCCAGACGAACTGCCGTCCGCCACTCGATGGCCCGCCTGATCAACTCCTTGCTCGTGGAAGGATGATACTTCCTTGGCCTCGTCACCCATGCCGCAGGGATGTCTCCCAGCCCGGGGAACAGCTCTTCCGTACCGGTTATCCCCCTGTCCGACTCGAAGGCGGACAGGGCCGATCCGATGCCGAGCCACCCCCGTTCCTCGCTTGACGACCGTGCGTCTTTCCCGGCCAGCTCACCGCCTGCCGACCGTTCTCTAGTCTTTTGATCACCGCCTGCAGGTCGTTCGTCGCTCGCCAATCGCACTCTCTCCGGCCGTTCACCTCCGCTTCGAGACTCATCCGTCCCGCCCCGCTTCATTCGAACGGCATCCGCGGGCGGATAACCGACCTGCCGCAGCTTTGCACGAATCGTTTTGCCTGCGGCAGCGTCGACGAGAAAGTGCCTGTCCCCGATTCGCTCCAAGATCATCCCCGCTATGTCGGCGTCGGAGGCGACGACGTCCGCGACCTCCTTGCTGTCCGCGCGCAGCACCAGCGCTTCGACGAGCTCCGTCCTTCCGAGCGAAGCGAACCAGTCTCGGAGCGCCGCCCGAACGGGCTCGGGAACCGGGGCTCGGCCCCCCCGCTCCAATACGCCCAGCACCTCTCCGAGCGAATAGCCCAAGCGGAAAGCCTCCTCGCACGAGCGCCGCGTCAGCCGGTACACGCACAATTCGTCGGCCTTCTCCATCTCCGCAACGTCGAACAGCGTCCAGCGCGTCGCCAAGCCGACGTCCGGCGGAACGAGAATTTCCCCGTCGGGCTGCAGGATGAAAGGACTCTCCTCGCCCTCGTCATAGCTCATCGGCTCCATTCGCCTTCTTATGACCGTCTGACCCTGCCATGTTCCGCGTTCGATCCAGCCGAGCGCCTCCAGCAGGGCCAGCCGCCCGTCGGCTTCTTCCCGGCTCTGCCACTGGCCGCCGATTCGCCCTTCGGTATGCCACTTGCCAGCGCTTAATCCAAGCGCCGCCGAGAACGTCAGATGAAAGGCCGGCCGCGAGGAGCAGTATCTGGTCATGACCAGACCGTGCAGCCGGCGATCGGCTTCGCGCAGCGTCAAACCGAGCCATTCGTTCAAACCGCTCCGCCGAACGCCAATGATTCCGTCCTGCTCGTCCAGCACCCCGCAGACGAGTCCGAGATCGAGAGCCAGCACCGCCTGCGGGGGCACCTGTTCCGCATAAGGATAAGCCGGCAGCAAGCCTTTCAGCGCCTCCGCCTCAAGCCGCATAGCCGCCGCGACCCGTGCGACCGCCGCCTGCTGCGGCGCTCCCTTGGCCGTCCGCGCAACCGGCTTCCTGGCGATCTCGTGCCAGGCCGACAGCAAGCCGAGCGCCAGCGGCTGTCGGAAATCCGCCGCGTTCGGCGCGACCTCCCAGGCTTCCTCGGGCTCAAGCGGCCGATTATCCGCAGGAAGCAGCAGCGGCTGCCACAGCGCGACGGCGTCGTCCGGCACGTAGATCAGCCGGTCTCCCCAGCTTTTGCGCACCGCGAACACGATGCCGCTTCTGCGCAGCTTCGCGATCGCGACGCGCGCCTCGGCCCCGGTCAAACCGAGCTCCTCCTCCGCGTCCGCCGCGATCCGTTCCGGCTCGAACGGATTGGCTCCGTATTTGTTCAGCACGCCCCTTAATACGGCGAGCTGATCGGCGTCGCGGCAGCGATGCAGCCAAGCCTCGGCCCATTCCGGGTCCGACAGCGCGTCCGCCAGCTCCATGCCCGGCTCCAGCCTCGCCTTGACCGCGGGATCGGACGCAATGAGCCGCTTGATCGCTTCCGGCAGCCTCTCGACGGACCGTCTAACGTTCATGGGTACACCTCCCCGGCAGCTTGCCAACGGGTTCGGCGTTCCAGTAGTCGATCTGGTACGGATACCCCTGTTCAAGCAGGAAACGTCCGCGATTGCGCGAAAATTCCACCTCGTCCGTCCCCTCGCTGACGAGCGAATAGAACCGGGCTTTGGCCCCGTTCTTCTTCGGACGCAAAATGCGACCCAGCCGCTGCGCCTCCTCCTGGCGGGAACCGAAGCTTCCGGACACCTGGATCGCGATCGCAGCATCCGGCAGATCGACGGCGAAGTTGGCTACTTTGGAGACGAGCAGCACGCCCAGCTCGCCCCGCTTGAACCGCTCGAACAGCTCTTTGCGCCCGCGCAACGGCATCTCTCCGGTAATGAGCGGCAATGACAGCTCCCCGGCCAGTCCGTGCAATTGATCGAGATACTGGCCGATCACGATCGTCGGAACGCCGGAGTGGCGCTGCAGCAGCGCTTTGACGACCTCCGCCTTGCGCGGGTTCTCCCCGGCGATCCGGTTGCGCCGGCTTTTGGGAGCGGCGACGTAATCAGCTGCAGCGGCAGGTTCCATCGGCACGCGAACCTCGGTGCACTCCGCCTCCGCGATCCATCCCCGGTCCTCCATCGTCTTCCAGGGCAGCTCGTATCTCTTCGGTCCGATCAGCGCGAACGCGTCCTCCTCCCTGCCGTCCTCGCGTACCAGAGTGGCGGTAAGCCCCAATCTCCTCGTCGCCTGTATATCCGCCGTCATTCGGAACACCGGAGCCGGCAGCAGATGGACTTCGTCGTAGACGATCAGCCCCCAGTCCCGATTGACGAACAGTTCGAGATGAGGATATTCCTCGCCCTTGGAAGAGCGGTATGTGAGCACTTGGTAGGTCGCCACCGTGACCGGTCTTACGTTTTTCGATTGCCCCGTATATTCGCCGACCTCGCTCTCGGTCAGCGTCGTATGCCGCAGCAGCTCCGAGATCCATTGCGCCACCGACACTCCGTTCGGCGTCAAAATGAGCGTCTCGCATTGCAGGCGGGCGAGCGCGGCCATGCCGACCCACGTTTTGCCCGCACCGCACGGCAGCACGACAACCCCGCTCCCCGCGGAATCTCCCAGCAAGGCGTCCACAGCCTCCCGCTGATAGTCTCTCAGCTTCACGGGTCTGCCGTCCTCCGTCTCCGATCGCAGAGACACGGACAGCGGCTGCCCTTCACGAAAACCGGCCTCGTCCTTGACCGGGTAGCCCGCGCTCGCCAGCTCCCGCTTGATCCAGCCCCGGGCTTCGGGCCGAATCGCCCCCCGCGCGCCTTCGGGGCCGCCGGCGAAGCAGGCGGAGATCGATTCCAGCCGTCCGACCCGTTCCATTAACTCTAGCGAATCGGTCAATAGAACAAGCTCGCCGCCGTCGTTAACGAGCCGAATTTGCCCGTACCGCTCCATCTGCATCCGGACAAACTGCTCTACCGAAGCCGGAAGCGGACAGCGGGCCATGGCGGCGAGCCGCTCCGACACGTGCACGGAAGTCCAGCCGGCGGCGGCCGCGTTCCACAGCGTCACCGGCGTTAACCGGTATGTATGCCAAAAGCCCGGACGTTTCTGCAAGATAGCGACTTCCCTTAGAAAATCCCGCGCTTGCGCGTACTCCGGATGCCGCTCGTCCAGCAGCAGCGTGCCGTCCGACTGCACCCACAGCGGCCTCGTCTTTTCCATCCGGCATTCCTCCTTGTCGTTAACAAGGTTCTCCTCCTCGGCGCCGGTTCATGCATTGGGAACGCAAAGAGGCCGTCCTATAAGAGGTCAGCGAGCAACAATTGGCATTATCGATGAACAGGAACGGGGTACGTATCTCCTTACGCTGCTGATATGATCATGAAATATGGAACGGATAAACCCGTGACAGGGTAATTTCATGACCGTATGAGGCAGGCGCTTCGCTCTCCAGGAGATACATCCCCCTATTCTATCTCGATATACCTGTTGCCTGACTTAATGGGACGGCCTCGCTATCGTTAATGCGCGTAAGACGAGTTGCCGTGCTCGGAGATTTCGCTCAGCGCCTCTCCTGCTTCGTTGACGAAAATTTCCCGCACGGCCAAGTCGCCGATCGAGACGATGCCTTCCAGATGGCCGTCGTTCACGACTGGTAGTCTGCGGATTTGTTCCGCCGCCATAATCGACGCGGCTTCGTCGACGGACATGTCGGACGGCACCGTCCGAACCCCGCTCGTCAGCACTTCGTCCAGAGATTCGGAGCCCGAGCGATTGTCCGCGTAGCCGCGAACGACAAGATCCCGGTCGGTCACGACGCCGACCAGCTTGCGCCCGTCCACGACCGGGATGAAGCCGATATCGTGATCTCTCATCAAGCGCGCGGCTTCCGTAATGCTGGCACTCCGGGAAAGCGTCACGCAATCGGTCGACATAATGTCGGCAATTTTCCTCATCGATAGCCTCCTGTATGGCCGAATGACGCTAATGGCGCCCGATCCGGCTTCGTTGTTCTTTCCTACAGTAGAATGACCGAATCGCGGAGGCCCCATACAGGTAAAATCGGCTAAAGAAGGTCGAGCGCGGCATCGTCCGCCACCGCGATCAGAAGCCGGGCCGCGTGCAGCATAGCCTTCTCCTCGATGTCGAACATCGGATGGTGGTGGGGCGCCGAACTCCCCTCCGGCTTGCCCGCCCCGACGAAGAAGAAGCAGCCGGGCTTGCGTTCGAGATAATAAGAGAAGTCTTCGCCGGCCATGATGCGTTCGCACGGTCCGGAAGCCGTGTCCGGCAGCAGCTCGCCGATGATACGCAGCACCCGGCTGGCTTCGCGTTCGTCGTTCACGACGGGAGGATAGCCCTCGATAAACCGAAACCGGTAATCGCAGCCGTGCATCTCGCAAGTGTGCTTGACGATCTCCTCCATCCGCCCCCTCACGAGGGCTCTCATTTCCTTATTAAAGGAGCGAACCGTTCCGGCCAGCTTGCTGCCAGCGGCGATGACGTTGTTGGCCGTGCCGGCGGAAAACCTGCACACGGACAGCACGGCGGCGTCGAGCGGGTTGACGCTGCGCGAGACGATCGTCTGCAGCGCCGAGACGAGAGAAGCGCCTGCCAGGAGCGCGTCCCGGCTCTCGTGCGGGAGCCCTCCATGACCGCCGCGGCCGATGATCTCGATCTCGAACTCGTCCGGCGTCGCCATGAAGGGTCCCGGCCGGGTCGTCGCGGCGCCGCACGGCAGCGGAGACCACAGGTGAACGCCGTAGATTGCGTCCACGCCGTCCAGCGCGCCGTCCTCGATCATCCGGATCGCTCCGCCCGGCAGCATCTCCTCTCCGGGCTGGAAGAGAAAGACGCGCGTTCCGGCCGTCTCCGCCCGATGCAGGCTGTAATATTTGGCCACCGCCAGCAGTTCGGCCATATGCCCGTCATGGCCGCATGCATGCATGACTCCGGGGACGGTTGAACGATACTCACAATCTTTGGCGTCCTGAATCGGCAAGGCGTCGATATCGGACCTCAGCGCGATCGTCCGGCCCGGCAGGCCGCCGGCGAGCCGCGCGACGATTCCCGTTCCGGCGACGCCCCGGCGCACCTCCAGTCCCCACTCCTCCAGCAGCGCCGCGATCATCGCGGACGTTTCGTGCTCCTGAAAGCTCAGCTCGGGATGCCGATGCAAATGTCGGCGCCATTTCACCATCTCCCCGTAAAGAGGCTGAAGCGTTTGCTCGTTGACCGTCATGGCGACGACTCCTTTCCGTAAACCGCGTATTTTTATTATTGTATCAGAAACGGCAAGGCTCCGTAACCTACCGGGATAGCAGGCGAAGCGAATTGTCAATGAACGTTCGAACTTAGGTCCCGATGCAGGCTTGCAGAAGGCATGCAAACCGACTATCATGGAAGTGGACAGCGCTTGCCCCAACGGGCTCCGATTAAGCGCAAGCAGCCTGCACGTTGGATTGCACCTACATAAGGAGGATCACCATGTTACTCGAAAATACAGGGTTAAACGGAATGCGCAGCGATCTGGGCCATCTGGACGAGTCCGGCGACAAGCTCGGCTTCGTACGCTGGCAGTGGGAATATCGCCGCGCGACTTACGATCTGAAGCTGCACGACCGCACAAGCGGGCAAGATTACTATCTGCGCATCGCGACGAGAGCCGTCGAGGGCAAATTGGAAAATCCGGACGCCGTTCTGGAAGTGGAAGCCGTCTATCTCGGACGTTCGACGTTCCCGCACGGACTGGATTACGAATCTCCGATTCCCGAGCCGATCTTGAATGCCGCCAATCAACGCGCGCAGGATCTGAAGAAGCTGCTATCCTAAGCGGCACGGGGGAATTCGGGATGAAATCTCCGGAGAGCGGCCAGCGCGGCGCGCCAGATTTTCTGTTGCTGATCCTGACGCTTCTGCTCGTAGGATTCGGACTTGTCATGGTTTTCAGCGCCAGCTCCAGCATGGCGGTCACGAAGCCCGCCTACAACAATGACGCTTTCTACTTCCTGAAGCGTCAATTGATGTGGGTCGGGCTAGGCACGTTTATCATGCTGATTCTGATGAACATCCATTATCAGAAATACAAGAAGCTGTTTCTGTTGTTCTTCATCGGCACGCTTATTCTGCTCGTTCTCGTTCCGATCATCGGGGAGACGAGGAACGGCGCGAAAAGCTGGTTCGGAGTCGGTTCGTTCGGCGTTCAACCGACCGAATTCGCGAAGCTGGCGATCATTATGTACTTGGCCGCGATCATCGCGAAGAAGGACGAGAAGTTCCGGAATTTTAAAAAAGGGCTGCTCCCCGTCATGATCGTCGTCGGCTTCTTCGCCTTCCTCATCATGCTTCAGCCCGACTTCGGCTCGTGCGCCATCCTCGTCATGTGCGCGTCGGCCATCGTCGTCGCCGGGGGGTCGAACCTCAAGCACATCCTGCTTTCCTCCGCCGTTCTGATCGGCTTGGCCGCGCTCGGGACAAGCTTCTACCTGCTCCTGAATCCGGACGCGGGGTTCGGCTTCCGCGGCGACCGGTTTACCGCTTTCCTCGATCCGCTGGCGGACCAGCAAGGGAGCGGATATCATCTCACCCGTTCGCTGCAGGCGTTCGGGCACGGAGGATTGACCGGCGCCGGGCTCGGCAACAGCATCCAGAAGCTGTTCTACCTGCCCTACGCCTACAACGACTTCATTTTCGCCGTCATCGGCGAGGAGCTGGGCTTCATCGGCACGACGATCTTTATTCTGTTCTACGTGTTGTTCCTGTGGAGAGCGCTGATCGTCTCCCTGCGCTGCCCGGACATCTACGGCACGCTGGTCGGCATCGGCCTCGTCTCGCTGATCGCGATCCAGGCGCTTATCAATATGGGAGGCGTCAGCGGAGCGATTCCGATTACCGGAGTCACTTTGCCGTTTATCAGCTACGGGGGCTCCTCGATGCTCACGCTGCTCGCCGGGATGGGCATTCTGCTCAGCGTGTCCAGGGAGTACAACCGCGTCGAGAAAACGGCGCAGAACGCGCCTCAGGCGCCGTATACTCGCAACAAAGCCTATCCTTCATGAACAAAGAGAGCCTTCCGCTTGGCAACTCGCGGGAGGCTCTCTTTTTCGTGTACACGGATGACTCTACTTCACCCGGTTAGGCTCTTCGGTCTCTTCATCCTTGAAGGCTACGCCCTCCACCTTGACATTGACTTCGACGACGTTCAAGCCCGTCATATTCTCGACGGCTTCCCTTACGTTCTCCTGAAGTCTCCGACCGACTTCCTGAATCGGAATACCGTACTGGACGACGATTCGCAAATCGATGGCCGCTTCGACCTGGCCGACTTCCACGGAGACGCCCTTCTGGGCGTTGCGTCCGCTGAGCCTCTTGGCCAACCCTTCCGATATGCCGCCCGACATCGCGGCGACTCCCGGCGTCTCCAGCGCCGCCAATCCGGCAATCGTGGCGACGACGTCGTCGGAAATCCGTATCATTCCTTGTTGAAGTTCATCCGTCATAGCGGCCCACTCTCCCCGACCTGTTATGCTTCCATTGTAATGGAAGACTACACCATAATCAACCGCAGCGGTTAACCGCCTCGCATTGTTCAAAACTCGCCGTTTACGAACATACAGGAATTGGGTATAGTAAGAAATGCCAAATCCGGATTTTTACATTCTGCCTTCGAGAAGGTGACCGCTTGTTAAAAAAATCGTTTTATCCTCTGCTCGTCGCTACGTTTCTCCTTAGCGCCCTCTCCCATTATCTGCATTGGGGGATGGAGCTCCAATTCGCCTTCGCCGGAATCGCGATTCTGTTCGCGGCCGGCCTGCTCGGCAAAGCGACCGAATCGGTCGCGCACTACGCGGGACAGCGGCTCGGCGGATTTCTGAACGCCACGTTCGGCAACGCAGCCGAGCTGATCATCGCCATCTTCCTGATCAAGGAAGGCCTGTTCGAGATCGTCAAGGCGAGCTTGACGGGCGCCATCATCGGCAACCTGCTGCTGGTGCTCGGCGTGAGCGCTCTGGCCGGCGGATTCAAGTTCAAGGAGCAGAAATTCAACGTCCACCTAGCCGGCCAGAACGCGTCGCTCATGCTGCTGAGCATCATCGCGCTGTTCATCCCCGCCATCTTCGTCAAGACCGAGCATATCTCCGTCGAGGATACGTTGAAAATGAGCGAGATCGTGGCCGCTTTCCTCATCGTGGCCTACATCGGCTGGCTTGTCTATTCGATGGTCACCCATAAGGATCTGCTGGCGGACAACGAGGATACGAAAGCCGATCACGGCGAAAGCGCCGGATGGTCCAAGTCGCTGTCCATCGTCCTGCTCGTCGTCGCTACCGTCATGGTCGCCTTCATCAGCGAATGGCTCGTGCATACGCTGGACGCGTTCTCCGCGCGCTTCGGCCTGTCGGAGCTGTTCATCGGCGCCTTCGTCGTGGCTATCGTCGGCAACGCGGCGGAGCACAGCGCGGCCGTCATGCTCGCGATGAAGAACAAGATGGGAGCCGCGGTCGAGATCGCGGTCGGAAGCAGTCTGCAGATCGCCCTCTTCGTCGCTCCGGTGCTCGTCTTCGTCAGCCTGCTGTTCGGCGGGGGCATGAACCTGATTTTCACGACGATCGAGCTCGCCGCCATCGGGGTGGCCGTCTTCATCGCAATCTCCATCTCGCGGGACGGATCAACGACCTGGTTCGAAGGCATGCTGCTGCTGTTCGTCTATGTCATTCTCGGAGTCGCGTTCTTCTTCGTCTGACGTTCTCTAGCTACGTGAGTACCGGAAGACCCGGCTGAGTTCAAGATTCGATGTCGATTCCGCTCCCTGGTTCCGCTTCGTGATCAAAATTGGACTTTTTGAACTACCTCTTTAAAGAAAAGAAGAGCAGCAACCCTGCCCTGTCAGGGTGCTACTCTTCTTTCTTTTCCAACGCTTCGTATAGCATCGCCAGATTGCGTTCCAGTTGGCTGATCAGCAGCTTGCCTGCATTCTCGTCGACCAATCCCGTTCGCACCGCGAAATCCACCGCCCGTGAGAAGCCGTACATCTGGGTGTCCAGAACTTCTTCGTATAACGGGCATTTACGAGTCGTTAGGTTTTCCATCTGGATAGCGATCAACTTCTCGATTTTATCGGCGTCTTCCTGAAGCAGCCTTAGCGCTTTCTCGTGAAGATCGATTAGGGTATCCGATGCTGCCATTCCCACTCCCCCTGTGCCCTTGCTTCCAATTGTAAGCCATTCTTCGCCAGAACGACGAACCGCCCCATGCCAATGTTTCTAGCTATCACTTTTATATTAGACCATAATGCCCGGAAGCACAAGGACAGGTGGCCGTATTCCCGAAACTTTCCGGTTCCAAGCAAAAAAGCCTTCGTCGTCCGTAGGACCGAGAATTCGTATTATCGGAGACGATTCAGCGAAAGAGAAATAAAAGAGCCGTCCCTCCACGGTACGATACCGCAAGGAACGGCTCCATCATGAACCAATCCCGAAAAACTGAAACGGATTATTCCACGACTTTGACGTTCAAACCGTGCTTGGAGAAAATATCTCCGAGTTCCTTCTTCGCTTCCTCGGCATCCGGACCGTGTACATGGAGCTCATAAGAAAGGTTGCCTACGAGCGTCGTGAACAATCCCAGAATGCTTTTCACGTCGATGTACTTGTTATCCGCTTGAAGAACGATGGAAGAACGGAACTTGTTTGCGGTTTGGGACAACTCTACAATAGCCGCATTGTTCGACATAGGATTCCCTCCTAAATTTAGGCGTAACAATCTCTCCCACATCATAACTTGTTCCCCCATTTTCACGCAAGGGGAAAAAAATCATGATTTCAAGAAATCGGGGTTAAGACCTTCCAATTCCGGGATGACGAACAGTCCGTCCTTGCGGATCAGCACGTCGTCGAAGTAGACTTCACCGCCGCCGTACTCGGGGCGTTGAATGAGAACGAGATCCCAATGAATGGATGAACGGTTGCCGTTGTCGGTCACCTCGTACGCCTGTCCCGGGGTGAAATGCAGGCTGCCCGCGATCTTCTCGTCGAACAGCGTATCCTTCATCGGATGAAGAATATACGGGTTAAAACCGAGGCTGAATTCGCCGATATGGCGCGCGCCGTCGTCGCTGTCCAGAATCGCGTTGATCCGGTCCGTGTCGTTGGCCGTCGCTTCGACGATTTTGCCGTTCTTGAACGTGAATTTGACATTCTCGAACGTAAATCCGTTATAGACGCTCGGCGTATTGTACGAGATCGTGCCGTTCACGGAATTGCGCACCGGACAGGAATACACTTCTCCGTCGGGGATGTTGCGCTCTCCGGAACACTTCTGGGCTCCGATGCCTTTGATCGAGAACGACAGATCCGTGCCCGGGCCGACGATGCGAACCTTGTCGGTGCGCGCCATCAGCTGCTGCAGCGGGTCCATGGCGCGGTCCATCTTGGCATAATCGAGATTGCAGACGTCGAAGTAGAAATCCTCGAACGCCTCGGTGCTCATATTGGCCGATTGCGCCATCGAGCCGTTCGGGTAGCGCAGGATGACCCACTTCGTCTTCTTCACCCGCTGCTCCATATGTACCGGATGGCGATGTATGCGATCGTACGCCTTCATGCGGTCCGCCGGCACGTCGGCCAGCTCGTTGGCGTTGTCGCCCGCGCGGATGCCGATATAAGCGTCCATTCGCTTCATCCGCTCCAGGTCGTATTCGGCCCAAGTTTCCAACTGCGCGTCGGTGGCGTTGAGAAGCAAGGCACGAAGAACGGAACGGTCCTCTATTTCGACGAACGGATTTCCCCCGAGCTTCGCCACTTCCTCGATCAGGCTCTTCAGCAATTCCCGTTCGGTGCCGATCATTTCGATAAGTACGTTTTCTCCCGGCTTGACTTTCACCGAGTAGCCGGCCAAGTTGGCGGCCAGCCGCCGGATTCGCGGATCTCTCATGATAGCTGCTCTCCTTCTGCTGTCGCTGTGTTCTTCTAACATTGTACCACCTTAGGCTTTGGCAAGGAAATTCGTTTCCGAAGTTCGCTTCTCGCGATACGTCTTCCCTTCCCACGCGTAAGTCAACTCCGTCCGCTCCGACATGCGGCCGGGAAACCAGCTTTTCGGATCGGCCGTCCAGATGACGACCGTATCGACCTTTAACGTATCGAGCGCGGCCTCCAGCTTGCGCTCGGCGGCTTCCAGCGCGCCGCGAGCCTCCTCCGCGGCATACAACCGCTTATCCGCCCGGACTTCCGCCATCTCCTCCCGCAAGATGTCCGCAATGCGCCGTTTCGCCGCTTCCTCGTTCAGCCGGATGCGAATGCGCACGGGCTCGCCCGGCGTCGGAGGATTCGCGTAGGAGATCGACGCGTTGCGGCGGTTCAACGCTTCGAGCAGGCTCAGCGGCTTGTATCCCGGACCGAACTCCCGAGACGCGTCCATGCCCGGCTCCGTCCAGTTCAGCTTCAGATTGCCGTGACGGCTGACCTCTCCTTCGAACGCCGCCCTCGTCTCCATCTTTCCCCCAGGATTGTACAGGGCCAGCTCGCCCGCAAACCCGTAGCTGTCGCTGCCGGACAACGCCGAAGCCGACAAAGCGAAAGCTTGATCCGCAGGCAGGCTCCCGACCCGACCCATGCAGCCGGTCAACATCAGCAGCAGCCACCCCGCTCCGCAGATCGCCGCGCCAAACCGAATTGCCCCTTTCATTCCGATCCCCCCTTTCGCTTCGTATCGTTTCCCCATTTGCCTCGTCTATGCACCCGATCCCGAACATGACCCAAACGCACTCAGGCGGCGCCGGGATCATCTCCCGGCGCCGCCTGAGCTTCTCTGTCATTCCGTTAAGTTCCAGCTTATCCGACGACGATGCAGTTGCGCCCGTGGTGCTTCGCTTCGTACAACGCCATGTCCGCCTTATAGAACAGTGCCTCGACGCTGATCTTGTCATCTTGCAACCGCCATTCCGAAATGCCGCACGACACGGTCACCTGCGGGTTCGTCTCCGTCTCGACCCGCTGCCGAATTCTCTCCGCTACCCGCTCGGTCTGCTCCAGACTAAGCAACGGCAAATAGATCGCGAGCTCTTCTCCGCCCCATCGGGCCGCGATATCGCTGTCCCGAATCGACGTGCGAATGATCTGGCTGACCTGGATGAGAATGTCGTCGCCAACCTGGTGGCCGTAGGTGTCGTTGATTTTCTTGAAATGGTCGATATCGACGACAATCAGCGATCCGGAGCTGTCCCGAAGCTGCTTGCGGCCGATTCGTTCGTTCAAGTAGTGGCGTGCGTACAGACCGGTCAGGTTGTCGGTAATGACCATCCTGCGCACTTCGGCATGCAGGGTAGCGTTCGAGATGGCCAAGCCCAGATGCGCCGACAGCACCTGCAGCAGCTTGTAGTTGTCGTAGGAGAAATGGTTCGGCTCCCGCTTGGCGATCATGACGGCGCCGATCACTTCCCCGTTGAGCAGGAGCGGCGAAGCGAGCAAGGAACGGGAAAGCGTCACGTCCATTAGCTTAGAAGCGACAGGGGTCGCCGAACAGTAGTCGGACAAAATGATCGGTTCCTTCGTCGACCACATGACGCCGCAGAAGCCGTATTCCTTCGAATACGCGTCTCCGATCATCTCCGCCACGTTAGAGGACATCACCATGAATTGCTGCAGCGCCTTGTCGAACTGAAGGATGCAGCAAAAATCGGATTTGAATATCGCCATCAGCTCGGCGGAAGCGAACTGCATCGTCTCCGACAGCTTCAGGCTGCTGTTCAGCCTATGCGTGAGCTCGTTGATCAGGCGCAGTTCCCCGACGAGGACGTTGGCCTGCTCGTGAAGCTTGGCCTTCTCGAACGCGGCGCCCGCTGCCCCCGCCAGCATCGTGAGGAAGCTGATATCCGCTTCGTCGAATTGGCTCTCCGGCATAACCAGCCGGAGCACGCCGTACACGCCCTGCTTCCCGGACAGCGGCAGCGCGATGCGATGCCGCCCGGCTGACAGCTCTTCCCGGATTTTCCCGTCCAGGAACGCCGCCTTGCACAGATCCATGTCGTTCAGGTGAAAGGCGAGCGGACGAACCTTCTCATTGGGGCTCGTATAATCCTGCGACAGAAACAGGTCCGCCTTGCAGATCGGATAGAGCTGTTCAAGACTGTCCAGCACTTCGGACAGCACGTTCTCGACGTCGATATGGTCGTTCAGCCGCCTCATGACGCCGAACAGGATGTTCCTGCGGGCTTCTTCCTTCTTGGACAGCTTGCGTTCCCTCAACAAGCCGCCGACAAACAAATTCTCGAAGTCCCGATAGATGCAGCTTCTTATATGAAGCGCCGCGGCCTGAAGGAGCTTCAGGTCGCCCGCCTGCGCTGCGCCCGCGGGAAGCAGGCAAGCGACGACCGCGCACGGAAAGCCGGTCGTTCTCGTGAAGATCGGCACGGCGATCGAATCGTATTCTTTCAGCTTGGCGACGCGGTGCTCTTCCGCCCGCATCAGCGTCGGCCGGCAAGTGTCCAGCGCCCTGCTGGCGGCCGTAGGACCTATTGCCTCCTCGCTCCAGGAAGGGAGGTCGGCTTCCGACTCTTCCGGAACCCGGTTCGCAACGACGTTCGTTCCGTCCGGATGGAGCAGCGCCATCGGCCCTCCGAGCCAAGGAAATCCTTCCACTTCCTCCAACCACTCCGCGAAGCCGCTCGCCAGCAAATCGTGGATATACGGCAAGTCCGCTTCGGTTAGCTCCTGCTTCTGCAACCAATGCGGCAGTTGCCGACGGGTGCGGGATGGATTCTCCGTATTGTCTTGCGTTTCGTGATGCTGCTGCATTTTCCGCTTTAGGACCATACCCGACACCTCCATCCCCCGATGTCTCTTTCTTTTTACTATACAATGAAACCGTGATTTTTGCACTAGCTTCATAGAAGTCCATAGTCTTCCGGCTTATTTTTTAAGCGCTTTCTCTCCTGTTCCGCTTCGCCGTTCCGGTGCTGCAACCCGTTGAACGAAACGAATGGTTCTTGACAATTCCCCTCAACTTCTTATAATATATCTTGTTGAATACTGGGCTTAGATCTTGTGGCACCCTCTCGGACGATCCACCAGCGGGCAGCGGCTGAACTCCCTGCTGGAACCGGACATTCCGGTTAAGGAAAATCCGCGCAACGAAACCCATTTTCAAAACCATTTTATTTTGAAAAAGGAGTTTTCACACACATGGCAAGATATACAGGTCCTAAGTTCAAGCTAAGTCGCCGCCTGGGCATTTCCCTGAGCGGATCGGGCAAGGAATTGAAGCGCGCATTCCCTCCGGGACAACACGGCGCCAACCAACGCCGCAAAATCAGCGGATACGGCATGCAACTGCAAGAGAAACAAAAGCTTCGTCACATGTACGGCCTGAACGAGAAGCAATTCCGCAACTTGTTCGACCGCGCTTCGAAACAACAAGGTATCGCCGGCGACAACTTCTTGATCCTGTTGGAAAGCCGTCTCGACAATCTCGTCTACCGTCTCGGCTTGGCTAACTCCCGCTACGGTTCCCGTCAATTGGTCTCCCACGGCCACGTGACGGTCAACGGCAAGAAAGTCGACATCGCTTCCTACACGGTGCAAGTCGGCGACGTGATCGGCCTTCGTGAGCGTAGCCGCTCCCTGAAGTCGATCAAAGAAGCTCTGGAAGGACGTCACCACATTCCTGGCTACGTAGACTTCAACGCCAACGCAATGGAAGGCAAGTACACTCGTCTTCCGGACCGCGGCGAGCTGTCCCAAGAAATCGACGTCAAACAAATCGTCGAATTCTATAGCCGTTAATCGTCTTTTCAAGCCTCGGCGCCCCTCGTCTTCCTTATTCAAGGAAGCGAGGGGCGTTTTTTATTGTCCGCGGACGAGGTCTCGATTTTTCTCATTGACAATGATAATGAGAATTAATATCATTTGTATGGAGAATCGATACGTCGAAGAAGAAAGCCGGTGCGTGCCCCCATGAAAAAAATCAAATTTTGCTGCCGGAACTTCAAGCACGGTTCCAAGTCCGTGTACAAAACGCTAAAAGCCGAGTACCCAGATCTCAAGCGCAAGAAAAAAGATTGCCTGGGCGTCTGCAAGCTGTGCACGAAGCAATGCATGGCTCTGATCGGCAAAACCGAGGTCGTCGTCGCCCCTTCCCCCGAAGCGTTGTACGAGAAATTGAAGCAGCGGATAGGATGACTCGACGCTTTATGGTACAATTCGGGTAGAAACTGCCAGATTCCATAAGGAGTGAGTCGCGAGATGATCAACGAAACTTTAAGCAAAGCCCTCAACGACCAACTGAACTACGAGCTGTATTCCTCGCACGTGTATTTGGCGATCGCGGCATACTGCTCCGGCGAGAGCCTGGACGGCTTCGCCAACTTCTTCACCGTGCAGGCGGAAGAAGAGAAATTCCATGCGATGAAAATCTACAAATACTTAAACGACCGCGGCATTCGCGTCACGCTGTCCGGCATGGACACGCCAAACAACGAATATTCGTCTGTACTCGACGCTTACGAGCATGCCTACGAGCACGAGCAGGAAGTGACCCGGCGCATCTATCATCTGTCCGATCTGGCCCTGAACGACCGCGAGCATGCGACGATCCAGTTCCTCAAATGGTTCATCGACGAACAGGTCGAAGAGGAATCGATGTTCGACACGATCATCAACAAGCTTAAGCGAATCGACAAGGACAGCAACGCCTTCTTCATGATGGATGCCGAGTTCGCCGCCCGCACGTTCACTCCCCCGGCTCTGTAAGCCGCGCAAACGCGATAAGGATCGCCCGCTGTCATCCTCGGATGACGGGGCGATCTTTTTTTGTCTGTCGAAAACACAACCTCCGCCCGATTGCTGCGTATAACCGTTACGGTGCGGAATCGCAAGGCTCCCGGAGCAAGCGCGTTCCGCCGGAGCGACTTCCAAGGAAGCCAAACTATGGTTATGTATGCTATAATAGTTCTGTTTGTTGAAGGAGGCTTTCTAAAATTATGACGACTACTAAACAACCCCCTTCGGAGCCGGAACGCAAGGGCGAAGGCTTCAAGACGGCGGGGAAAATCGCGGGATTCACCGTGCTCTGGCTGATCTTGTTCGGGATTCTGGCCGGACTCGTCGGCGCCGGAGCGGTAGCGGGCTTCGTCGCTTCCCTCGTTCATGAAGAACCGATTCGCGATCGTGCCTTCATAGAAGAAAAGATCAACGAAAACGCGATTACCGGATTCGTCTATTTCAACGACGGAACCCCAATCGGACAGCTCCGCTCGGAGGAGGACCGCAGGCCGGTCACCTACGATCAGATTCCGCAAATCATCGTCGACGCGGTCATCGCCATCGAAGACAAAAACTTCTTCACGCACCCCGGCGTCGACACGAACGGTCTGTTCCGCGCCGTGAAGCAGCAGCTGCTGAACGAGAGCGTACAGACCGGCGGAAGCACGATCACCCAGCAGCTCGCCCGGCGCGTCTTCCTGAACCTGGACCAGACGTCCAGCCGCAAAGCCAAGGAGATCTTCCTGTCGCTTCGCCTGGAACGTTATTTGAGCAAAGAGGAAATTTTGACGGCCTACTTGAACAAGGTGCCTTACGGCAACGGCTCCAGCGGCTATCAAGTGTTCGGCATTAAAGCGGCGTCCAAAGGCATCTTCGGCATCGACAAGCTGGACCAGCTGAACATCGCCCAAGCAGCCTATCTCGCGGGCGTGCCGCAGCTCCCTTCCCTCTATTCCGCTTTTAACGGCAAGGGAGAGTTCAACGAGAAGAACTTCAAGCGAGCGGTCACGCGCCAGAAGCTCGTCCTCAGCCGCATGCTCGAGGAGAACAAGATCACGAAGGCGCAATACGACGAGGCGCTCGCTTTCGACTTGTACAAGTCGCTCGCGAAGCCTACGGAGAAAGCGTACAATACTTATCCTTACTTGATGCTCGAAGCCGAGCGGCAAGCCGCCGAGCTTCTCGTCATGAAGCAGAACCCGGATCTGACCCGCGAAGACTTGAAGAAGAAGGAAAATTCCTCTCTGGTCGAAGAAGCCCGCGCGCAGTTGCTGCGAGGCGGATACAAAGTGAAGACGACCATCGACAAGAAAATTTACAATTTGATGCACGATATCGCGGAAAACCCGGAAAACTTCGCGAAGGATCATCCGGTGAAAGGCGTGGAACAGATCGCCGCCGTCCTGATGGACCATAAGACGGGAGCGATTCTGGGCATGATCGAAGGACGCGACTTCCACATCGAGCAGATGAACTTCGCGACCCAGATGGTCCGGCAGCCCGGTTCCGCGATGAAGCCGATCGCCGCTTACCTGCCCGCGATCGACAAAGGGCTTATTCAGCCCGGCAGCGTCCTGGACGATTCTCCTATCATCCTGAAAAACGGCGGCGGAGGCTACCATATCCCGAAAAACTCCAACAACCGTTATTCGGGTCTTGTCACCGCGCGCCAAGCATTAAACAGCTCTTATAACATACCTGCGCTGAAAATATTCCTGGACAAAGTCGGCATCAAGGATTCCTGGGAATTCGTACGTTCCCTCGGCATCACGACGCTCGTCAAGGAAGACGACGAAGCCCAAACGGGCGTTATCGGCGGCTTGAAGTACGGAACGTCCGTCGAGGAACTGACGAACGCTTACGCCGCGATCGCGAACAAGGGCGTGTTCAACGACGCTTACTTGATCGAGAGTATCCGCGACGCGAACAACCAGATCGTGTACAAACATGAATTGAATCCGCAGCGGATCGTCTCGGAGCAATCCGCCTACTTGATGACGGATATGCTGCGTACGGTCGTCACGAACGGCACGGCGACTTCCCTGATGTCGCAATACAAAAATTACAAGAACATCCCGATCGTCGGCAAAACCGGCACAACGCAAAACTACAGCGACGTCTGGTTCGAAGGCTTCACGCCGGACATCACGCTCGGAGTTTGGGCCGGATACGAAAAGGTCATTCATACGCTCTCCTCGGACAGCCACGGGCGAGCGCGCACGATCTGGGCCAAGATCATGAACGAAGTAACCGAGGCGAAGCCGGAGCTGTTCCCGACCAAGACGTTCGAGAAACCGGACGACATCGTCTCGATGACGGTATCCAGCGTAAGCGGCAAGCTGCCTACGGACTTGACCAAGCAAGCGGGCAAACTGGTCACCGACATTTTCAACCGCAAGTTTATTCCGACCGAGTCCGACGACGCTCTGGTCAAGGTCAAGTATATTTCCTACAACGGGGTCAATTATTTGCCTCAGAGCGGCACGCCCGAGGATCTGCTGCGGGAATCCGTCATGGTCGTCCGGGAATCGCCGCTCGACAAGTTGATCGAGGAGCTGCAGGCGAAGCTGGGTCAAGTCGCGGCCCAAAGCCGCAAGCCTCTCGCGTATTACTTGCCCAAAGACGCGGGCCAAAGCGCGCCTTCCAAGATCGACCCGAGAGTCGAGGACGGGGCCGTACCGAGTGCACCGCGCAACGTGGCGGTCGAGACGCTCAACAACATAGCGAGAATAACGTTTAGCGCGCCTCCGCAAGCGGACGTCGCCGGCTATCGTCTGTACCGCTCCATTAACGGAAGCCCGTTCCAGAAGGTCGAAGCTTCCTTGCCGGTCGGAGAAGACTTGAAGTTCGTCAACTACATCAGCGCCCGCCAATCGTACAGCTACTACGTGACGGCCGTGGACGTCGCAGGCAACGAATCGGTTGCGAGCGAGATCATCTCGACGGACGGCGGCATCATCGTCGATCCTACGCTGCCCGGCCAGACGGACCCGGGAACCGGCAACGGCGACGGCGGCGACAATCCGGATACCGGGGTTCCTCCGGAAATTCCGAGCGGCGGCAACAGCAACGCTCCGTCCTCGCCTAGCGGTCTGAACGCTCGCGGCACGGATATCGGCGTCGTCCTGACCTGGAACGCGAATCCTTCGGAAGAAGGCGTAACCCAGTATCAAGTCTGGTACAGCGGCTCAGAGAACGACAAATACAAGCTGCTGGGCACAACCGAATCGACTTCCTTCGAGTATATCGCCCCCGCTTCCGCGGGCTGGTACAGAATTACGGCGATCAGCCCTTCCGGGGAATCGTCGCCTACTTCCGCCGTCGAAGTCAGATCGGGCGGATAGGGGATTTAAGAATAAAAGGGACGAAGCAGATTGGATTCTGCTTCGTCCCTTTTTTGTCGCCGTAAGACGGCGGCGCAACTTCGATTAATCCTCGATCGTGGACAAGTCGCCCGTCGGCAAGTTCAGCTCCCAGGCTTTCAGCACGCGGCGCATGATTTTGCCGCTGCGCGTCTTCGGAAGTTTGTCCTTGAACTCGATCTCGCGCGGCGAAGCGTGAGCCGACAAGCCTTCCTTGACGAACTTCGCGATGTCCGCCTTCAACTCGTCGGACGGCTCGAAGCCTTCGCGCAGCGAGATGAACGCCTTGATGATCTCGCCGCGAAGCGGATCGGGCTTGCCGATAACGCCGGCTTCCGCGACGGCAGGATGCTCGACCAGCTTGCTCTCGACCTCGAACGGCCCTACCCGCTCTCCGGACGTATTGATGACGTCGTCGATTCTTCCTTGGAACCAGAAGTAGCCTTCTTCATCCTTGTAGGCGGAATCTCCGGAGACGTACCACCCCGGAATATGGAAGTACTCCTGGTACTTCGTCGGGTTGTTCCAGATTGTGCGCATCATCGACGGCCAAGGCGTCTTGATCGCCAGATTGCCCATCCGGAACGGCGGAAGCTCATTGCCTTGATCGTCGATGATGGACGCCTGCACGCCCGGAATCGGGCGTCCCATCGAGCCCGGCTTGATCTCCATGCTCGGATAGTTGCAGATCAATTGTCCGCCGGTTTCCGTCATCCACCACGTATCGTGGATGCGCTGGCCGTACACGCGGTTGCCCCAGCGCACGACTTCCGGGTTCAGCGGCTCGCCAACGCTCAGCACGTGGCGAAGGCTGGACAGGTCGAACGATTTGACCGCGTCGTCGCCGGCCCCCATCAGCATCCGGAACGCGGTAGGCGCGCTGTACCAGACGGTTACTTTATATTTTTCGATCGTGGCGTACCAGTCCTGCGGACTGAAACGTCCGCCGCGCACGACGTTCGTTACGCCGTTAAGCCAGGGAGCGAAAATGCCGTAAGACGTTCCCGTTACCCAGCCGGGATCGGCCGTACACCAGTATACGTCGTCTTCGCGCAAATCAAGCACGATGCGGCCGGTATGGTAGTGCTGAACCATCGCGTTCTGGACGTGGAATACGCCTTTGGGCTTGCCCGTAGAACCGGAAGTATAATGAAGAATGAGGCCGTCTTCCCGCTCCAGGAAGGTCACCTCGGCTTCTTCCGAAGCTCCGGCCATCGCCTTGGAGAAGTCGATGAGGCCGTCTCCTTCTTCCACAGAATCTCCGTATACGAGAACGTGCTTCAGTTCGGGCAATTCCGCCCTGGGCACGCGAGAAAGCAATGCGGGAGTCGTGATCAGCGCGACGGCGCCGCTGTCCTGCAGACGATCCCTGACGGCGGTTTCCATAAACGCTTCGAACAACGGGCCTACGACGGCGCCGACTTTGATCGTCCCAAGCAAGCTGAAGTACAGCTCCGGCGTCCGGGGCATAAAAATAAAGACGCGGTCGCCCTTGCCCACTCCCAACCCGCGAAGCACATTGGCGAAACGGTTGGACTGCTTGGACAGATCCGCGAAAGTATAGCTCTCTTCGCGATGGTTGTCGCTGTAGTGAAGCGCGACTTTGTCGCCGCGGCCTTCCGCCAGATGCCGGTCGATCGCCTCATGCGCCATGTTCACCTTGCCGGTGGTCGACCACGTAAAACGCTGCTCGACATCCGCCCAGTTAAAGCTGTTTACCGCCTCTTCGTAAGATGCCATGTTGGACACCTTCGCCGTAACGGCTAATTTTTCGTCCGATTGCAATGTCACACTCCATCACCTTCCCATTGAAATGCGGGTACCCGTTATGCCGTATGCGCTTTCATGAACTCGAGGTTACCCCTCTACCAAAGACATTATACCACAGTGCATCCGAGCTCTGCATAGTAGGCAAGGACAAAATCTCCCATTGCAGGGGCAATATTCAGTTACAGGGTCGCTTCTAAGCCCGTTGCATGCCGCTAATGTGCTATAATATACGGAGCATAAACACGGTTAACAAGGGGGGAACGGCATGGAGCACATTAAAAAATACGTCCGTCATACGATTGAACGGCACGGCCGATCCCTAATCGTGGAAGGACCTATAGCGCCCGAAGAACTTCAGAAGCTGACGATGCATCCGAAGCTTGACGCTTTCCGCAGACCCGCCGAGCAGCACGTCGCGTTGGTTGAAATCGCGGAGCTGCCTGAAGGCCGGATTATCGCGGCGCGGGACGGAGACGTCATCGTCGGCTACGTCACCTTCCACTATCCCGACGAAATGGAACGTTGGTCGGAAGGCGGCATGGAAGATCTCGTCGAGCTCGGGGCGATCGAGGTCGCCGACGACTATCGCAATTACGGGCTCGGCAAAGCGTTGATATCCGCCGCGTTCGAGGACGGTCAACTGGACAATATGATCGTCTTCACGACCGAATATTATTGGCACTGGGATCTGGAATCGAGCGGGCTGAACGTCTGGGAGTACCGGGAGATGATGGAACGGCTGATGAAATCGGTCGGCATGGTCTGGTTCGCCACGGACGATCCGGAGATTTGCGCGCATCCCGCGAACTGTCTCATGGTCCGCATCGGCAAAGACGTCCCTCTGTCCTCCGCCGAGCAATTCGACCGCGTTCGGTTCAGACAACGTTTTATGTATTAGAAAGGCAGGCGACCTTATCTGGCTTCCAATACGATATGGATTGACAATCAAGCATCCGGGCATTATCGCTTTTCCGACGATCATCCCTTTCACCCGGTCAGGCTGGCGCTGACGGAAAATCTGCTGAGGGAATGCGGTGCGCTGGACGACAGGCAATCCCTCCCTCCCTTCTCCGTCGCGGAAGCCGAGAAGAGAGTACGGGACATTCATAGACCCGACTACATCGAAGTCGTGCAGGCGCTGAGCGTTGCCGAACCCGATATGAAAGCGCTTAGCTTGGCGGACCGTTACGGACTGGAGGCGGACGGAGACACGCCGTACTTCCCCGACATGCATCAGGCGGCGATCGAACTGGCGGCAGGCTCCATGGCCGCAGCGGACGCGGTCATGTCGGGTAAAGCGACGCGGGCGATGCATCTGGCCGGCGGGCTGCATCATGCTTTCCAGGAGCGGGCTTCGGGCTTCTGCGTCTATAACGACGCGGCCGCGGCGATCGCCCATGTGCGCGAGAAATATTCGGCCCGCGTCCTCTACATCGATACGGACGTTCATCACGGAGACGGGGTTCAATGGTTTTTTTACACCGATCCGGACGTATTCACGCTGTCGATTCACGAGACGGGCAAATTCCTGTTTCCCGGGAGCGGCTTTCCGCACGAGAGAGGCGACTCTTCCGGCTACGGAGCTTGCTTAAACGTCTCCATGGAGCCTTACACCGAAGACGATTCCTGGCTGGAATGCTTCGGCAAGGCGATCGAGAGCGCAGCCCGCGCGTTCCGTCCGGATCTCATCGTCAGCCAGCACGGCTGCGACGCGCACGCGTTCGATCCGCTCGCCCATATTCATTGCAGCATGCGCATTTATCGGGAGATGCCGAAAATGATTCGCAGGCTCGCAGACCGTTATACGGACGGGAGATGGGTCGCCCTCGGAGGCGGAGGGTACGATCACTGGAGAGTCGTGCCGCGGGCTTGGAGCCTGCTGTGGATGGAGATGAACGATCATCCTTTGCTCGCTTCCATCGACGCCCAAGCGGACGGCGGTTTGCTGCCGAAGGGCTGGCCCGGCGTGCCCTTGGATCGCATGCCTGACTATCCGCTTCCGTCCACCTGGCTGGACGACTTGGAGAGTTGGACGCCGATGCCGCGGAGAGCCGAAATCACCGACAAAAACCTCAAAAATCTCGAAATCGCGCTACAGCACATCGGGTAAAAAAAGGCCGCGCCGCAGATCTCCGGGACAATCCGGGACAACTGCGGCGCAGCTCTGTTTACATCGATTGACTCAAAGCGCCTCGACCATTTTCTCGATGATTGCGTAAGAGCGATTGGACGCTTCCACAGTGAACTCGGCGAAGTTCACGTGCGCCGATCCGTCGGCTTTGTCGGACATCGAGCGGATGATGACGTGAGGAATGCCGTTCATGAAGCACACCTGCGCGACCGAAGCCCCTTCCATTTCCGTACAAGCCCCTTCGAACTGCTCATGCAGCGTCTTCACAACCTCGCGATCGGCAATGAACTGATCTCCGGACAAAATCTTGCCGACCTTGCAGCGCCCCGGATACAAGGCGCGTCCGGCCTCTTCGGCCAATGCGACGAGCTTCTCGTCGGCTTTGTACTCCGATATGTCCTGATACGGAATCGTTCCCCGCGGAAAGCCGAGCGCGGTAACGTCGACATCGTGCTGAAGGCTGCTGGAGGAGATGACGATATCCCCGATGTTCAGGTTCGGATCGACCGCGCCGGCCACCCCGGTAAACAGAACCGCATCGGCTCCGAACTTGTCGATCAAGATCTGCGTGCATACCGCCGCATTCACTTTGCCGACGCCCGAACGGGTCAGTACGACCTTCTTCCCGCGAAAAACGCCGCGATAGTACGATATGCCCGCATGGGTTTCCGTTTGCTTGTTGTCCATTTGCGCAAGCAGAAGCTCAATCTCCTCCTGCATCGCTCCGATAATGCCGATCGTTCCGAACGTCATCCCAAATCCGTCCTTCCTTACTAGTCGATTAAGTTAGGTCCCCACAAAAGAGGCCCTGCTTCGGCGAACTCGCCGAGCAGGGCTTCCGTTATTGCAAATGTCAGTTGCCTTTCGGTCCGGCAACGGAACGGCGCGAGATTAATTCATGCGGTAACGTTACCGTAGCATTGTCCACGGTTTCTTTCTTCATCAGCTTCGTCAACAGTCTCATCGAGACCGCTCCGATATCGTACATCGGCTGGGCGACCGTCGTCAGAAGCGGGCGCACCATCGACGAAATCCGGCTGTTGTCCACGCTGATCACGGATACGTCTTCGGGAACGTTAAATCCGGCGTCCTGAATGCAATGAACGGCTCCGATCGCCATCTCGTCCGTCGCGGAGAACACCGCCGTCGGGCGATCCGGCAAATCGAGGAAATACTGCATCGCCTCGATGCCCGATTCGTACTTGTAGTTGCCGACGCGCACGTAATCTTCGCGATGGGGCAAGCCGGCTTCCTCCAACGCGCGCTTGTAGCCTTGGTAACGAGCGTATCCGTTCGCCGGATCCTGCAGCGTGCCGCTGATCATCGCGATCGACCGGTGTCCTTCTCCGATCAGCTTCGTCACCGCGTCGAATGCGGCCGCTTCATGATCGATGTCGACGGAAGGAATCGCTCCCCTCTCGTCCTTCGTTCCGCACAGCACGATCGGCACGTTCGACGTCTTGAACGCCTGAATATGCTCGTCCGTAACCGCGCCGCCCATGAACAGCAAGCCGTCGACCTGCTTCTCGAGCAGCGTGTTGATGACGCGGATTTCTTTGTCTTTGCGCTTGTCCGCATTGCAAAGAATGATATTGTAGTGATACATGTTGGCAATATCTTCGATGCCTCTGGCGACTTCCGCGAAATTCGCGTTCGCGATGTCGGGGATGACGACGCCGACCGTCGTCGTCTTCTTGCTCGCCAAACCGCGCGCGACCGCGTTCGGCCGATAGCCGAGTCTCTCTATCGCCTCGTAAACTTTTTTGCGCGTCTGAGGCTTGACGTTAGGATTATTGTTGACGACGCGGGATACCGTCGCCATCGACACGCCTGCTTCCCGTGCCACGTCGTAAATAGTTACCGTCACAATGATTCGCTCCAATGTTCATGACCGCAAACCGGAGGTTTGTCCCATCATGGATTATTAAGGTAATGATACGACAAAACCGCATGTTTAGCAATCAAACCTATATAATGTAGTTCAAAAAGTCCAATTTTGATCACGAAGGGGCTCGGAGAAGCGGGTTCGGCGTCGAATCTTGCATTCAGCCGGGCCTTCCGGTACTCACGTAGCTTCCACTACGTTCCGTTCCTCAGTCCCTAAGCTTCATACAACCTTCTCGGTGCTGAAAACCGGACTTTTTGAACCTTCATTTGAACGGTAGTTCAAAAAGTCCAATTTTGATCACGAAGGGGCTCGGAGAAGCGGGTTCGGCGTCGAATCTTGCATTCAGCCGGGCCTTCCGGTACTCACGTAGCTTCCACTACGTTCCGTTCCTCAGTCCCGGTCTTCATCCAACCTTAAGAGCCGTTAGCCGAAGCGCCGAACTTTTCGGACAGGAAGTCGTAAGTAATATGCCAGTGGGAAGTGTTCCATACCGCCTCCCCGTCCTTCACCAGAATGACCTGGGGGGAAGCGTGCTTGACGCCGAGCCGCTCCGCGATCTCGTTGCTGACCGGGCGGTCCTCGATGACATGGACGATCGCGTAATCCACTTTTTCCGAACGATCGTTATCGATATAACGAACCGTCTCTTCGCGGGCTCCGGCGCTGATCGGGCAGCTTGTGCTGTGCTTGAATACGAGCAGCGGCTTGCCCGAAGACCCTTCCAGCACGGCGTTCCATTGCTCTAGAGACGTAAGCTGTTGCAGATTGGCCATTAGGTAGTTCCCTCCTTGAAAATCGTTACGAATATCGTAGCAGAAAATGGGTTGGCGCGCAAAATACCCTCTCCGAAATACAAGAGGGGTTGTCCCTTCCGGGACAGCCCCTCTCATCTGCGCTATGAAACGTATTGGGCACTTAATTGGCTCAGACGCGTATGTATTTCGTTCTTCCAGCGTTCGTCGTCCAGCGATGAAGCGATAAGCAGCAGATCGAGCAGTTGATCGATTCTCTCCTCGGTCGCCCTCGCGATCGCCGCCGCTTGCAGCGATTCGGAAACGTGCAGCGCCTGCGACAGAACGCCGGCCCATTCGTGAACCTGATCGAACGGGATACTGCCTGGGTCGGGTCTGGCGCCAAGCTGGCCGACCAGCTTGCCGACATCCTCCTTCACGCCCGGAAACACGTCGTTCCTACCGCATCCCGGACAATTGTACACCGGGACGTTGATGATATTGACTTTTCTCGCGAAAATGACGGTACGGAGACCCAGGCTCATTTCTTCTCCGCATGAGCAACGTTTAAGCAACGGCATTCTCTCCTTAATTACAAAGAGCTATCCGTAACCTATTCGCTCACCGGCGCTTTTTCTCCTGCTCATGAAGCGGTGTAATTTCTGGAACGGCGCCTATTAAATAGTCGGTAGATCAGCAGCACGAGCAGGCTCGCCGCCGCGGCTCCCATGCCGTCGTGAAGCAGGTCGAGCGGATCCGGGCTGCGCATCGGCACGAACGATTGGTGCCATTCGTCCGTCAGTCCGTACACGACGCAAACGGCGATATTAAGCAGACAGCCTCTCCATGTCGCCGATCGCGCGCCCATCCCGTACGCGATCGTCAAGGCCAGGATGAAATAGGCGACGTAGTGCATCGGATTAAAATCGGATAAAAAAGGCAGCCAGCGCTGAACCCACGGCAGCACGCTGTCGAGCTGGTCGCCGCTTCGCGACGAGGATATGAATATGGCGATCATGCAGAGCAGCGCCGGTATGTATCTCCATTTTCCCTTCATGGGATCACTCCTCTCTCTCTTGCCTGGTCGCGAACGTGAAGGAAGGGCCAAGTTCTGGTACAATGGAGGTCTGATCCCTATCGTTCTATCGAAATGGAGGTGGCCTGCCTTGGCCTCGACCAAAAGAGTCGTATGTTTGCTGGATGACGAATTCGAAGATTTGGAGCTTTGGTATCCCGTCTACCGCGCGCGCGAAGAAGGCGCGGAAGTGCTGTACGCCGGACCGGAGCAAGGCCGCAAGCACATCGGCAAGTACGGTGTTCCCGCCGTGGCCGACATCTCGTACGACGGGCTGGACGCCGACAAATTCGACGGCTTGCTCGTTCCCGGAGGCTGGGCCCCGGACAAAATCCGCAGAGACCCCCGCGTGCTCGAGTTCGTGCGCCGGATGGACGCCGCCGGCAAGCCGATCGGCCAAATCTGCCATGCGGGATGGGTGCTCGTCTCCGCCAAAATCTTAAACGGCAGGACGGTAACCTCGACGCCCGGCATTCGCGACGACATGGAAAACGCCGGAGCGACATGGGTGGACGAGGCTGTCGTCGTCGACCGCAATCTCGTCTCCGCCCGCAGACCGCCCGATCTTCCGCCGTACGCGAAGGCGTTCTGCGACCTGCTGTTCGGCCGCTAACGCTGGCAGCTTATCGCGCCGCATTTGGCCCTCGCCCGCCCGGCTGCCGCTTCTGGCGCTCGGAGCGGGCTTTTTAGCGCGCACGAATGCGGCGGCCGGCCGTTCACGTTACACAAGCGGGTTGGCGCTGCCCGGGGCGAGCGCGGCTTCTGCGTGGAACTGGCGGGCGAGCTCGCGCGCTTCCTTCGACGTCCTGCAGCGGAACAGACCGTCGAGCAGCCTGCGGCTGTCGGAGGCTTTGGAGCGCAGCAGGCGCTCCTTCACCGGCAGAATCGCCTGCGCGGAGAGGCTCAGCTCGTCGATGCCAAGAGCGAGCCAGATCGGCAGCGCGTTCACGTCGCCGGCGATCTCCCCGCAAATATTGACGGGGATTCCCTTCGCCTTGGCGGCTTGCGCGACCGAGCGGATCATCCGCAAAATCGCCGGGTGGAACGGTTCGTACATGTGGCTGATCTGCTCGTTCATCCGGTCGACCGCCAGCGTGAACTGGATCAGGTCGTTCGTGCCGATGCTGAAGAACGACGCCTCCTCGGCCAAAATATCGGCGATCGCCACGGCGGCCGGAACTTCGACCATGATGCCAGCCTTGATATCGGAGCGGAACGGAACGCCTTCGGCTTCCAGTTCGCGCTTAGCTTCGGCCAGCACCTCGTTCGCTTCGCGCACCTCTTCGACGGACGTGATCAGCGGATACATGATCTGCACGTCGCCGTAGTTCGACGCCCGGAGAATGGCGCGAAGCTGGATTTTGAACAAATCTTTGCGCTTGAGGCTGAAGCGGATCGCCCGGAAGCCGAGGAACGGATTCTCCTCCTCGGGCATTTCGTAGTAGTCCAGCTGCTTGTCTCCGCCGATGTCGAGCGTGCGGACGACCAGCGTCTCGCCTTTCAGCTTCTGTACGGCGGTCCGATACACCTCGAACTGCTCCTCTTCTGAAGGAAAATGAGATCTGTCCATGTACAGGAACTCCGTCCGGAACAAGCCCACGCCCTGCGCGCCGTTGCCCAGCGCCGCTTCCAGCTCCTTCAGAGAGCTGATGTTCGCCGCCAGCGTGATCGACAGGCCGTCCATCGTCACCGAAGGCACTTCGGCCAGCTTGAGCAGCTGCTCCTTCTGCGCGATCAGCCGCCGGCGCATCTCCGTGTAGCGGGCAACCATTTCCGGCGTCGGATCGACCTGAAGCATGCCCGTCTCGCCGTCGAGAATCAGCAGATCTCCCGTGCCGATCGGCTGCTCCAGCTTGCCTTCCGCGCCCATTACCATCGGAATGCCGAACGCCCGCGCCATGATCGCCGAATGCGACGTCGGGCTGCCGACCATCGTCACGATGCCGAGCACGAGCTCCGGCTTCAGATGAACGAGCTGCGAAGGCGACAGCTCCCGCACGACGAGTACGAAGGGCTGGGTATCCTCAGGCAGCGAAATCTCCGGCGCGCCGAGCAAATGCTTCAGGAGCCGGTTGCCCACGTCCTTGATGTCCAGCGCTCTCTCTTTCATATACTCGTCGTCCAGAAGGTCGAACATCGTGACGAAGTGATCGATCGCTTCCTTGACGGCGACTTCGGCCACCTTATACTGCCGCTGGATGATGCCCTGAATTTCGTTCATGAACACCGGATCTTCCAGAATCGCGAGATGGGCGTCGAAGATGCTCGCCTCCTCGGAGCCGACCGCCTCGTCCAGCTCCGTCTTCATCTGGCTGATCTCCGTCTTCGAACGGCGAATCCCCTCGTACAGCCGGTCGAACTCCTTGGCCAGATCGCCTACGTCGATCTTCTGATCCGGCAGCTCCCACTCCCAATGCGGAAGCACGAAGGCTTTGCCGATCGCGATCCCCTGCGACGCCCCCAATGCCTGTATCATTTCTCCGCCCCCTTGTTCTCTCTCTCGTGCACGACAACCGACATGACTGCGGCCTGACCCTTTTTAACCGCTTTATACGGAGCGAACCTCCAGGACTTGACCTTGTCGCTATTCGTAATGACCATCGGAGTCTCCAGCGATTTGGCGTGCTGCTTCAGCGTCGGAATATGGAACTTCAGCAGCGGCTGGCCCGGAGACACTTCGTCTCCCATCTTGACGAGCGCCGTGAAGCCTTTGCCTTCCAACTGGGAGGTGTTGATGCCGACGTGCAGCAGCACTTCCAGGCCGTCCTTCGTCACGAGACCGATCGCATGGAGCGAAGGGTGGATGTGGATGATCTTGCCTTGCACCGGAGCGACCAGTTCTCCCTTGTCCGGGACGAACGCGACGCCCCGGCCGACGAGCCGTCCGGAGAAGATCGGATCGTCGACCTCCTCGAGCGGAATCATCCTCCCCTGCACCGGGGAATGGAACTGGATCTGCTGCACGTCGGTCTGCATGATCTTGTGGATTTCTTCCCGGATCAGTTCGGAGAACGTGCCGAATACGACTTGCACGTGGCCACCGCCAAGGCGAATGACGCCCGCCGCCCCGAGGTGGCGCAGCGACTGCACGTCGACTTTGCGGTCGTCCTCCAAAGTCAGCCTCAACCGGGTGATGCAGGCTTCGAGCCGAACCATGTTCTCCTTGCCGCCGAGCGCTTGCAGAATAAGCGGGGCCCGGTAAGGGATGTCCCCCGCCCAATCGTCCAGCCGGGTCGAATCCTCGCGACCCGGAGTGGCGAGCTGGAAGCGGCGGATGCTCCACCGGAACAGCACGTAATACAGCAATCCCGTAGCCGCCCCGATCGGCAGCAGCAGCCAGCCTCTCTGGGCAAGCGGCAGGTTGACCAAGTATTCGAGCACTCCGGCGGAGAACGCGAAGCCGTGATGGATGTCGAGCTCGTAGACGAGCCACATGATCCCGCCCGACAACACCGCGTGAATGAGGAACAAGTACGGCGCGACGAACAGAAAGGCGAATTCGACCGGCTCCGTAATGCCCGTCAGGAACGAGCCGAGCGCGGCCGCGCGAAACTGCTTGCTCGTCTTCGGCTTCAAGTCCTCGCGCGCCTCGTGAATGATCGCGAAGGCGACGGCGGGCAAGGCGAACATCATCGTCGGATATAGTCCGGCCATGAAGATGCCCGCGGTAGTGTCCCCGGCGAAGAAGCGCGGCAGATCGCCGAAGTAGACCGCTCCGTCCGCCCCTTGATATTCCCCGACCTGAAACCAGAACAGATGATTCAAAATATGGTGCAGTCCGAAGGCGACGAGAATGCGGTGCAGAAACCCGTACAGGAACACACCGAAGCCGCCTGCGGAATAGACGAGCGTTCCCGCCGAAGCCGCCCAGCTCTGCAGCCCTTCTCCGAGACCGATCATCAACCAGGCGAACGCGAGCGACACGGCGCTCATGAACAACGGAACGAACCGCGAGCCTCCAAGGAACTGCAAATACTCGGGCAGCCGGAAAGACTTGAAGCGGTCGTGCGCCCAAGCGGACAAAATGCCGATGACCGCTCCGGCGAACATCGATGGCTGAACGCCGTTCGGATCGTAGGTGTGGGCCACGACATGAAAAATAAACATCCCGACGAGCGCCCCCATGCCCGCCGTCGCGGACTGGTTGGACATCCCGAGCGCGATGCCGATGGCAAACACGTAGGGAACGTATTCAAAAATCGCCATGCCCGCGGCGTGCAGCATCTCGGGCACTTGCTCCCATCCAAACGAATCCCACGGCAGCCGCGCCAGCATCAGAAAGATGGCCGCGGCCGGCAGCACCGTCATCGGCAGCATCATCGCCCGGCCCAGCCTTTGCAGGTAACCGATTCCGTACATGCGTCTCCTCCTCCCCGCAACGATCTCGCGGCGCCGCCGTCAGCCAGGACGACGGCGCCGCGGAAGGGAACGGGCTATCTGCTTAAGCCTTACCGTTCGGCAGCAGGATGGAATCTTCCACTTTAATGCAGCGATCCATGATCACGTTAAGCCCGCCTTCGGCGGCGAGCGCTCCCGCTTCCTCGTTCAGAATGCCGAGCTGCAGCCACAGCGTCTTGGCGCCGATCTCGACGGCTTCCCGGGCGATCGGAGGCGTATGCTCCGGACGGCGGAATACGTTGACGATGTCTACCGGCTCCGGAATGTCCTTCAACGAAGCGTACACTTTCTCTCCGAGAATCGTCTCCGCGTTCGGATTGACCGGAATGATGCGATAGCCTTTGCGCTGCATCGCTTCGGACACCATATGCGACGTCTTCGACGGGTCGTCGGACAGACCGACGACGGCGATCGTGGCGGATTGCTCCAAAATTCGTTTAATCTCTTCGCGGGACGGGTGAACGTAAGCCATCCTTCAAGCCTCCCTTATTTTAGAAACGGGCGAACCCGGTTAGTCTGTCCATTCGACCTGGGCGCCAAGCGACTTCAGATGGTCGAAATAGATCGGATACGATTTGGCGACGTGGTGCGCGTCCTTGATGCGAATCGGCTTGGCCGAACGAAGGCCGACGATCGTCAGCGCCATAATGACGCGGTGATCGTAGTGGGCGTCGATCTCCACGCCCCCTTCCACGCCTTCCGGACGGCCGTGGACGATAATCTCGTCCCGCTTCTCCTCGACGTTCGCGCCCGCCTTGCGGAGCTCCGTCAAGTAGTCGGTAATGCGGTCGCATTCCTTGTAGCGCAAGTTCTCCACGTTATAGAAACGGGAAGTGCCTTCCGCGAACACGGCTGCGGCGACCATCGCCAGCACGCCGTCGGTGAACTCGTCCCCGTCGAATTCGCCCGCCGTCAGCTTGCCGTTGCCCTTGACGTGCACGATGCCGTTCTCATGCGTAAGCGGAACGTTCATCGCCTTCAGCACGTCGACGACGGCTCGCTCGCCCTGCTTGCTGTCTTCCTTCAGCCGGTGAACGACGACGTCCGATTCGGTGACGGCCGCGGCGGCCAGAAGGGCCGCCGAACCCGGGTAGTCGCCCTGGACGACGTACGTCTGGGCTTTATATTTCTGCTTGCCGGGAATCCGGTAGCGCATCAGATCTTCGGACGCCTCGATAACGATGCCCGCTTGCTCCAGCACCTCCAGCGTCTGGCCGACGACGACTTTCGATTTCAGGTCGTGCAGCACTTCGATTTCGCTGTCCTCGTCCAGAAGCGGCGTCAAGAACAGCAGGGAGCTGAGAAACTGGGAGCTGACGTTGCCCGATACCTGGATTTTGCCGCCGCAGGGCTGACCGCCGCGAATCGTCATCGGCAGCCTCCCGTTCTGATGCTCGATCCGAACGCCCATGCTCTCCAGCGCGACGATCAAGTCGTCGTGCGGACGCTTGCCTAGGGAAGCCGGGTACGAATTGACGAAATGCACTTCGGGGAGCAAAGCCGCCACGGACATAATGAAACGAAGCACGGCGCCTGCGTTGCCTACGTCCAGTTCCTTCGTCGGACGAGGGTTGCGGCCGAAGCCGGTAATGACGATCTTCTCGTCGTCTTCCTCAACGACCGCGCCGAGGTCGCGGATGCAGCGCCGCATCGCTTCGCCGTCTTCGCTGTGCGCAGGGTACAGAATCGTGCTCGTTCCTTCCGCCAGCGCGGAGACGAGCAGATAGCGGGTCGTATAATTTTTCGAGGACAGCGCTTGAATCTCGCCGTTCAGTTTGCCAGTCGGAGTTACAATCATATCCATGTTCGTTATACACGCTCCTTGGAAGCTATTAATGATAGATTAGCCAGCCTAATCCGACGCCGACCGCGGTCAGCGCCAGGCCGCCGGCGTAAGTCGCGGCCAAGTAGACGATCAGCGGCCGCCTTGCGGCCGCGCCTCCGCGAAGCATCGTCGCTTTCTGCACGTTCAGGGTGGAGTAGGTCGTCAGCCCGCCCAGAAAGCCGATTCCGGCAAAAGCGTAGGCCGCGGCGTTGCGCTGCTCCAGTCCAAGTCCGATAAATACGCCCAGCGCCAGCGAACCGGCCAGATTCACGGCAAGCGTGCCGTAAAATCCGGGCTTGTCCTTGGAAGAAAACCAGCGGCCGACTCCGAAGCGCAGCAGCGTGCCCGCCGCTCCCCCCAGGCCGACAAGGCATGCGAGACCGAAACCGCTCATGTCCGCTTCGCCCCTCTCTTGCCCAAGCTCAAGCCCAGCGCAGCCAACGCCCAGCCCGCTGCCGCGCTGGCGAATAAGTAAGCCGCGGCGAAGCCGTAGGCCTGATGTTCCAGCAGCAGCCACAGCTGCCCGTTAAATGCGCTGAACGTCGTATACGCGCCGAGAAAGCCCGTGCCGAGCGCCTCGCCGATCCAGGCCAAGGCCGATCGGCCCGCGAGCCAGCCGATCAGCAAGCCCAGCAGCAACGAGCCCGACAAGTTGATGAATGCCGTCGCCCACGGAAAGGCATCCGGTGTCGCCGGGGCCGGGAACAGAAATCCGACCCCGTACCGTGCGAGCGCTCCCAGAAAGCCCGCGAGAGCGACGCCGAGCACGATTCTCATAATCATTACCGCCTATCGTTTGACAGCGCCGTGCGCATTTTCTTATGATGAAGCTATACTCTTGGAAGGAAGGCTGGTCCCCGCATGAGTCATTATGGAACGATAACCGTGGAGGAACTGAAAGCCCGGCTGGACGCCGGGGAAACTCCGCATATGATCGACGTTCGCGAAGAGGAAGAAGTCGCTCAGGGCATGATCGACGGCGCTCGTCATCTTCCGCTCGGCCAAGTGCCGCAGCAGCTCGACGCAATCCCGAAGCACGAGGAAGTCATCCTCATCTGCCGCAGCGGAGCGCGCAGCGACAGAGCTTGCCAGTATCTCGCTTCGCTAGGCTACGAGGGCGCCACCAATCTGCTCGGCGGCATGCTTGCCTGGAACGAGCTCGACCAGGCTTAAAAGCCGTCGCGAGGGCTGAGGTTACGCGTTCAGCGTTACAGCCAGCCCTCCGGCAGCCCCCGAAGCAGCTCCTCGGCGACTTCTTCGGGAGACTTGTCCGTCGTGTCCACTCTCGCATGCGCGAAATCGTAGGCATGCCGCCTCGACTCCAGCAGCTGCGAGACGCGAGCCTCGGCATCGCCCGCCAGCAGCGGCCGCGTGCCCTCGGCGGCGCTCGTCACGCGGCGGATCAAGCTCGCCTTGTCCGCGGTCAGCGCCACGACCCTGCCCCGTTCCAGCATCTGCAGCCGGTTGCTCTCGCGCAGCACGGCGCCTCCGCCGGTGGCGACGATTCGCCGCTCCGCGCTCAACGCTTCCCGCACCGCTTCGCTCTCCCAGTCCCGGAAAGCCGTCTCTCCGTCCTCCGCGAAAATTTGCGGAATGGACTTGCCCGCCAATCTCCCGATGACTTCGTCCGTGTCCAGGCATTCCCAGCCGAGACGCTCCGACAACAGACGGCTGACCGTCGACTTGCCGGTTCCCATAAAGCCTACAAGAATAATGTTCATGCCGAAATCGCTACCGCTCAATGCACGTTCCCCATTCCTGCCGTAATTCGTCCCATGTTTTATTTTTACTTTATAACCATCATAGCATATCGATTCCAAGGTATAAAACGAAGAGTTTTACCGTAAGTTTGATAGTGTACAATCCTGCGCGCAAAGTAAAGGTGATGTCTACCGTGAACAATTACCGGCCGAAGCCGCCGTTCGAGCAGCCTCTCCGCCGCCTTCTCGACCCTTCTTATCCCCTCTGCCGCGAGGACGTCCTGTGGGCGCTCGGCTTCATCAAGAAAAAAGTGGCCGATAGAGCCCCCGAATGGTCGGGACTCGATCGGCCACAGCTGCTTGCCCATTTTGCCTGTTTCGCGGACATGGCCTTGCTGCTGCTTCATCGGCGCAGCCCAAGCGGCCAAGAAACCGACTGCTTCCGCACGATGCTAAGCGAGCTTCTGCCGCGCGAACAAGAGCATTAGGAATGGATCCAGTTGTGGTGGAACGTGCCTTCCTTGTCCACCCGCTTGAACGTATGCGCTCCGAAGTAGTCGCGCTGCGCCTGAAGCAGGTTGGCCGGCAGACGTTCGGAACGGTAGCTGTCGTAGTAAGCGAGCGCACTGGCGAACGACGGAACCGGAACGCCGTAAGCGACCGCAGTCGTGACGACTTCGCGCCATGCGTCCTGATACGATTCGACAACGCCTTTGAAGTACTCGTCCAGCAACAGGTTGCGAAGTTGCGGGTCGCGGTCGTAGGCGTCTTTGATGTTTTGCAGGAAACGCGCGCGGATGATGCAGCCGCCGCGGAAAATCATCGCGATGTCGCCGTAGCGCAGGTTCCAGCCATACTCCTCGGAAGCGGCGCGCATTTGCGCGAAGCCTTGCGCGTAGGAGCAGATTTTGCTGGCGAACAGCGCCTTGCGCACTCTCTCGATGAACGCCGCCTTATCGCCTTGGAACGGCTTCGTTTGCGGTCCTTTGAGCACTTTGCTCGCAGCGACGCGCTCTTCCTTCATCGCGGAGAGGAAGCGCGAGAATACCGACTCCGTAATGATGGACAGCGGCACGCCGAGGTCGAGCGCGCTTTGGCTCGTCCACTTGCCCGTACCCTTCTGTCCCGCAGCGTCAAGGATGACGTCGACCATCGGCTTGCCGGTCTCGGGGTCCTTCTGCGCGAAGATGTCGGTCGTGATTTCGATCAGATAGCTGTCCAGCTCGCCCTTGTTCCACTCGCCGAAAATGTCGTGCAGCTCGTCCGTGGAGACGCCGAGCACGTCCTTCAGCAATTGGTAAGCTTCGCAGATGAGCTGCATGTCGCCGTACTCGATGCCGTTGTGCACCATTTTGACGTAGTGTCCGGCGCCGTCCGGTCCGATGTACGTGCAGCACGGATCTCCGTTCACCTTGGCGGATATGCCCGTCAAAATCGGCTCGACGAGACGATAAGCTTCCTCCGGTCCGCCCGGCATGATGGACGGGCCTTTCAGCGCGCCTTCTTCGCCGCCGGAGACGCCGGTGCCGATGAAGTGGAAGCCCTTGGCCGTCAAATCCTTGCTGCGGCGCTGGGTATCCGGGAAATAGGCGTTGCCGCCGTCGATAATGATATCGCCTTGATCCAGATGAGGCACGAGGGAATCGATCGTCGCGTCGGTGCCTGCTCCGGCTTGTACCATGATCAAAATTTTGCGGGGCTTCTCCAGGGAGTTCACGAACTCTTCGACAGAGTAGGCGCCGACAAGGTTTTTGCCTTGTCCTTCCGTGTTCAGCAGGTCATCGGTTTTCTCTCTCGAGCGGTTATACACCGCGACCGTGAATCCGCGGCTCTCGATGTTAAGAGCCAGGTTGCGCCCCATGACGGCCAGGCCGACGACGCCAATGTTAGCTTTCGACATGATTTTCTTCATCCTTTAGCGCAAAATTTTCACAATAAGGCTATTGTACTCTTTTTGCCCGGAGATGAAAACCATCATTTGCATTCCCTCGATCGTCGCCAAAGGGCAGAATGAAAAAAAGTTCTTGCATTTTTACGTTACTTATATTTTAATAGTTAATATAATTTATAAAGGATGTGTTCAAAGATGGCAGCAAGCACTTGGAACCTGGATAAATCCCACAGCGGCATTACGTTCAGCGTGCGGCACATGATGATTACGAACGTACGGGGCAGCTTCAACGACTTCGACGCGTCGGTATCCGCCGATCCGGCCGATCTCGCGAGCCTCGAGGCCTCGCTGACGATCGACGTGAACAGCATCGACACGAAGGACGAAAGCCGTGACGGCCACCTGAAATCCGCGGACTTCTTCAATGCCGAGCAGTTCCCGCAAATCTCGTTCAAGAAGACGGCGCTCGTCTCCAAGGGCGGAGAAGATTACGCGCTGACCGGCGACCTGACGATTGCCGGCGTCACGAAATCCGTTACGCTGAACACCGAAATTTCCGGTCCGGCCAAAGACCCTTGGGGCAACACGAAGTTTGGCGTCGTCGCCGACGGCGTGATCAACCGCTCCGAATTCGGCCTGTCCTGGAACGCCGCACTCGAGACCGGCGGATTCCTCGTCGGAGACGCGATCAAAATCCACATCGAGCTGGAATTCGCGCAGGCCTAACCGGTCGACCCCGAAGCGACAGAAAAAGCGGAGCCATCGTCTTCTTGGATGAGGCTCCGCTTTTCAATATATGGAGGAGAAAATATCGGAGTTGCGGGCGTTACAGCTCAAGCTGCAGCATTTCCGTCCTCATGACCTTCAGCTTTTCCTTGCTCGCTTCTACGGCGTCCTGCCATCCGTTCTGGATCGCTTCGTGCAGCACGGCAAGCTCGTAATCGATTTCAAGCCGCAGAACACCCGCTCGCAGCTCGGCTCTGTTCGACCTGAACGCTTGCACCATGTCTTCCACCGTCACTTGCGGCCTTTTCTGAAAAATAATGCGATGTTCCATGCCGGACACCTCCACGAGTCGGATAATTTCACCGAACATGATATTCTCGATTCTAAGCACCTGACGATCGTGAAATCTCTTGACGACGGCGTGGCCGCGGGAATCGTTGATCAGCTTCTCGATCCAGATCGCCAGCTTCTCGTCCCTGACCAGATAATTGCCTACCATCTTGTAACGTCCCATCGTTCTCAGAAACTTCAGCTTCAGCAGCTTGCGACCCGTTCGCACCGACACGATAAAATGGTGCTCGCTCTCGTTCCAGTACAGGGAGTAACCGTCCTGGATCAGCTCACGGATCAAGTTCTGGATTTGCCTTCGATCGAAGCGAAGCTCCAGATTGCAGTATTCCACTTCGTGACTGCGGTTCACGGCCATCCCCTCCTCCTGCCCTATTCGCATGGCTTGAGATGTTGACCGAATTGTCAGAATATTGTGTCTTAACTCTATCTTATACTCCATCTTATGATCTGGCAACTTGGTTTCTTGACTATTTTCATTCCTATTTTTTGAAAAGAATGGGCCGCCCCGCGCACTAGCGCCGGGCAGCCCGTCGGAATTTCGTTATGAACCGCCGCTTCAGCGGTCGGCGGGACGCAGCACGTAGGAGCCGAAGGCGAGCAGCACGGCGGCGAACAGCCCGAGCACGCCGAGCTGAAGGCCGATACCGGCCAACGATTCGCCCGCGGACGCCTGCTCAAGGGCGGAGATCGCCCACCGCTGCGGCGTGAAGTTGGCCAGCTTCCGCATAAAGTCCGGCATCATCGCGATCGGCCAGAAGCAGCCGCCGAGCATGCAGGTCGGAATGACGATCATATTGTTGATGCTGCCGAGCATCGCGCTGTTCTTCACGAGAGCGGCAGCGGCGGTGGACAGTCCGACTGCCGCCAGCAGGAAGCATTCCATGACCGCGACGAGCACGCCGAACGGCACGCCCAGGTCGAAGCCGATGACGTACCGGGTCACGGCGAGAATGAGCACGAGTTGAATCGTCCCGAGCAGGAAGCAGCCGAGGAAGTTGCCCAAGGCGATCCCCGAAGCCCGGACCGGCGCCGCGAAGATTCGGGCCATCGTCCGGTTGTCGCGATCTTCGACGACACCGTGAATGGACTGATTGACCAGCATCATCACGAACACGAGCATAAGGCCGATGACAAGCACGTGCGCATTGTTGGCTCTATGGACGATCTGTTCCCGTTCGACGCGCAAGCCCTCGATCGCCTGCCTCTCCAGCATCGAGCGGACGAGCCTTTCCCGCTCCTCCGGCCTCTCCTCCGCCGCCGCGGCCAGCGCAGCGGTGCCTGCCAAGCGATTCGTCGTCTCCGACAGCGTCAGTCCTAACGAGACGTTCCAAGACTTTTCGTTTTTACGGATGAGCTGGATCGCCGTCTCCTCGCCGCTCAGCAGCTTGGCGGTAAAGTCCGGCGGGATGTAGACGAGCGCTCCCTGCTTATCGTCATACACTTCGTCCTTCAGCCGTTCCAGATCGGCCGAGGCCGGTTCCCGCTCCTGCACCTCGTAGATGTCGCCGGCGCGAAGCGCGGCCGCCACCGACTCGCTAAGCCAGCCTCCGTCCGCGTTCAACAGCACGACCGGAACCCGGGCGTCGGACGACCGGCCGAACAGGCCGACGATCCCCGAGATGACCAGGATCGGAAGCAGGACGAGCGCGATCAGCGCTTTGCGATTGCCCAGCGTCCTGCGGATATGAAGATTCGCTATAATCAGACTGCTCACGCCAGCGCCACCGCCTTTCGGAATCTAAGCATCGCCGCCGTCACGACCGCCGCCGCGATCGCGACGAGAACGAGCGCTTCCCGCCAGCCTTCGCCCATCGTGCCTCCCGCCATCAGAATGCGGAGCACTTCGTTCGCCCAATGATTGATCGTGAACTTGCCGATTTCGCGCAAGCCTGAGCCGATATCCGCGATCATCCCGCCGCTCAGGAAAGTCATCGCGACGATGACAAGGCTGAAGATCGATTCGATCGCCCTGCGATTGCGGACGAAGGAGCATACAATGATGGCGAAGCCGATCGCCGCTGCCGACACGAGCACGCAGACGAGCGCGATGGACGCGTAGCTGACGCCCCAATCGACGCCGTACACCGCTTGGGTGAACCCTACGATCACGATCGCCTGCAAGCAAGCGAACAGGGCGAAGCCCATCAATTTTCCCAGCAGAAGAACGTTTAAGGATACCGGCATCGAGTAGAGGCGCAGCAGCGTCCCCCTCTCCCGCTCCTCGGTCAGGCTGAGGGCGGCCGACATGCCGGAATAGAGCAGGAACATGACCAAGTAAGCGACCGAATAGTATTGCACGGCCGAGAAGTTGTCGAAACCGACGCTGTCCCGGGAGAGCAGCGTGCCGATCTGCACCCGCTCCTTTGCGTAAGCCGCTGACAGGCTTTGTTCGACCGCTTCCCCGGAGAGACCCGGGGCGAGAACCGACGCCGACAGGCGGACGTTCGCGTCCGCTACGAACCGGTTCAGGACGGATTCGGCGATCATGTTGCGTTCGATGAACTGACCGGGATAATAGCGAACCCCCGCCTCGGTCAGCGCGAACCCGAAATCCGCCGCCCCCGCGCGCATGTCTTCGCGAACCTCGGCTTCGCTAGCGCGGTGTTGCGCGTCGACATAGCCGGTTATGGCCGGGGAGGTTAGATAACGTTCCGCCGCCTCGCCAATCGCCCCGCGGTCGCCGACGGAGACGGAGACACGGACAGGCTCGAGGTCGCTTTGCAAGGCGTTGCCGAGCAGGAAAATGAGCAGCAGCGGCAGTCCCAGCAGCATCAAGATGACGGTGCGGATTCGGCATAGACGGACGGCCTCGTTCCAGGCCACCTCTAACGCTATTCTCATATCGTCGTTCCTCCTAGGCTTTGTCCCGCAGCGTCCGGCCGGTCAGCGCCAAAAACAGGCTTTCCAAATCCGGCTCGACCCGGGTCAGCTTCTGCAGCTTCAACTCATGCTTGGTGAGGATGAACAAAATATCCTGCAAATACGCTTGCGATTCCTGCAGCACCAGCTCCAGCTGCGCATCCTCCCGACGTTGGAAGGAGGTCACCCGGGGATGGCTGCGGATTTCGGCCGCGGCTTCGTCCGTCAAGCGGTTCGTCTCGAGCATCAGTCTCTCCTCCAAGCCGGCCTGGAGGATCAAATCCTCCTTCGTTCCGTGCGCGACCAGCCGGCCCTGATCCATAATGCCGATTTTCGTGCTGATCGCTTCGACTTCCTCCATGTAATGGCTCGTGTAGATCACCGTAGAGCCCATCTCGTTCAGCTTTCTGACCGACTCCAAAATATGATTGCGGGACTGCGGGTCGATGCCGACGGTCGGTTCGTCCATAATAATCAGCTTCGGACGGTGCACGATCGCGCAAGCGATGTTCAGCCGCCTCTTCATGCCGCCGGAGAACGTAGCCGGCCTGTCTTTGGCGAAATTCCGCAGCCCGGTGAATTCAAGCGCCTCCTCCACCCGTTCCTTCAGCAGACTTCCCCGCAATCCGTACAGCTTGGCGAAAAACGCGACGTTCTCTCTGGCCGACAGCAGCTCGTAAATGGCCAGTTCCTGCGGAACGAGACCGATTCTGCTTTTCGTCTCGAGCGGCCGCTTCGCTACGGAATAGCCGTCGAGCCACACTTCTCCGGCATCCGTCGGCAGCAGGCCGGACAGCAGATGGATGGTCGTGCTCTTACCCGCTCCGTTGGGGCCGAGCAGACCGAATATTTCCCCTTGGGCGATATCCAAATTCAAGTGATTTACGCTGATTTTCGCATCGTATTTTTTGACGACCTCTTTGAATTGCACGAACGTCATGTCGGCGTCCCCTCTCCAGCTTGTTGACCTCATTATAGTAGATCGGCGATTGCGCGACAGGTATAATGAGTCACCGGTTTTCGCGCGTCGAGGTGACAAAAGTCATTTCTTGAGTGCTATAATGGAGATCACCCAAGCATTCCCGGAAGGAGTTCCCCATGAGGCTGCCTCTTGTCTGGCTTCAGCACCTGCTGATCGCCGTTCCGGCGATCGCCACTCTCTACGAAGCGGACATTCCCTCGGTCGGAAAATACGTCGCGTGCATCCTTCTGGCGCTGCTGTACTCCAGACTGCTGCCGCTCGCCCGCAAGTACGCGATGCTGCTTATTCCGCTCGGAATGATCGCTTTCTCGTGGCTTTTTCACGAATACGGGGGGCTGCTTTATTTTCTCCAATACTCCTTGCTCGTCTCCGCCGTTCTCCTGCTGAACAAGCCCGCGGAGCTCGGCTTGGCGATCGTTCTGTCGGGCGCGGCGCTCAACTCCGGCGCATTCGGACTTCCCTCGGACACGATCTGGACGATGAACGTCGCATGGCTAACCGTCGCGCTGTTCGTGGCGGGCGTCTTCGTGCAGCAGAGGCAGTCGGATCGGCAGGAAAAAGAGATGGAATCGCTGGCAGGCAGCCAGGATCAACTGGAGCAGGAGCGGGCGCGCGCGATGGAATACGCCAGGAAGGTCGAGGACTACGCGCAGGTTCAGGAACGCAGCCGAATCGCTACCGAGCTTCACGACGATCTCGGACACCGGCTGATTCGGGTGAAAATGATGACCGAGGCCGCGCTTCAATTAATGGAACGCAATCCGGGCCAGGCGGCGGGACTGATCGAGCAGGTGCGCAGGCAACTGGAAGAGAGCATGAACAATATGCGGTATACGGTTCGCAAGCTGCAGCCCGTCGATTCCGCGGGCGCCCGGCGATACGCGCTGCACCGGCTGATCGAAGACGCGGCCAGGGACTTGCGGATCGAGGTCGACTTCGCGGTGACCGGCAATCCGTACCCGCTCTACCCCAGCCTGGAGTTCGTGTTGTATCGGAACGCGCAGGAAGCGATCACGAACGCGGTCCGGCACGGCGGCGCTAACGCCGTCGAGGTGGAGCTGCGCTTCGCGGAGGATCAGATCGCCATGAACATCTCCAACAACGGGACCGAGCCCGACCGAATTGCTCCGGGCCTGGGGCTTAAAGGCATGCAAGACAGACTGGCGGTGGTCGGGGGACGGCTTCGAATCGAGACGAATCCCCGGTTCGTCCTGTCGACGATCGTTCCGTATTCGCGATCCCGACCCGCGCCGGAGAAGGAGCTATCGCTATGATTCAATTGGTCATCGTCGACGACGACCCGTTCATACGAGAAAGCTTAAAGCTCATTCTCGACCTGGACCCGGACCTGACCGTTATCGGCACGTGCGGCAACGGCGAGGAAGGCTATCGATTCGTTCAGGAGCATCCGGAGACGGACATCGTCCTGATGGATATCCGCATGCCGGGATGCGACGGCGTCGAAGGGACGCGCCTGCTGAAGACGCTGGACAAGCCTCCGGCGGTGCTCATTCTGACGACGTTCGACGACGACGAATACATCGTGCAGGCGATCCGCAACGGCGCCAACGGCTACTTGCTTAAGAACGTGCCGCCCGCCCGGATCGTCTCCGGCATCAAATCCGTCGCCGAGGGCAATCATCTGATTCATCCGGACATCGCCCGCAAGCTGGCCGGCCTGCTGGATCAGCGCGACTCCCGCGCGAACTCCGGCGGAGCGGCCGGACGGCTGGCGGACGCCGGGCTCACTCCGGCGGAACAGGACATCGTCCGGCATATCGCCGATGGCAAGTCGAACAAGGAAATCGCGGGAGCGATGTTCCTCAGCGAGGGCACGGTGAAAAATTATATTTCCGAAATTTTGGGCAAGCTGGGCCTTCGGGACCGCACTCAGATCGCTATTTTTTATTTAAAGGAGTCAAGAACATGAGCGTAGCCGCAACCAATGTGTTTACGGGATTCGAGGATCAGGATTTCGAAGTGTTCGAGATCGAAGGGCTGGAGGCCCGCATGGAGGCGCTGATCGACCGGGTAAGGCCGAAGTTCCATCTGCTCGGGGAGCGCATGGCGCCGTTCCTGGCGGAAGCTTGCGGGGAAGAGATGTTTACGCACGTCGCCAAGCATGCCAGAAGAACCGTCAATCCGCCGAACGACTCCTGGGTCGCTTTCGCCCGCAACAAGAAAGGGTACAAAGCCCACCCCCACTTCCAGATCGGCCTCTGGTCGACGCACGTATTCGTCCAGTTCGCCGTCATCTACGAATGTCCGAGCAAGGATCAGTTCGCCGAGCGGGCGCTGGCCGAGCTGCAGTCGGTGCGGGGATCGATTCCGTCACATTACGTATGGTCGAAGGACCATATGGTGCCGACGGGCCACATCCACGGAGAGCTGGCGGACGGCGAGCTCGAGGAGCTGTTCGTCAGGCTGAAAACGGTCAAAGTCGCCGAGCTCACCTGCGGCATTCACATTCAGCGCGGCGATCCGCTGCTGGCGGACGGAGAAGCGTTCATGAAGCGCGCCGAGGAGACGTTCCGCACGCTGCTTCCTCTGTACCGGATGGCGTTGTAATACAAAGGGCCTGTATTCCCGGAAACCGGGATACAGGCCCTTTCTTTATCGGCGTCGGCTGCCGGCACTCCTTCGCATGTTATTGCGCAGCCGCTTCGCTAACGGCTGCAGCGGCGATTTTGCGCTGGCGAGCCGACTTGCGGAAGTACAGAAGCTCGTAGATGCAAGGCACGATGACGAGCGTGAGCAGCGTCGAGACGATCAGCCCGCCGATGACGACGATGGCCAGACTCTGGGAGACGATGCTGCCGCTCTCGGACGAGCCGAACACGAGCGGAAGCATCGCGCCGACGGTAGCGATCGCGGTCATGAGAATCGGACGCATGCGCGTTCCGGCCGCTTCGAGCAGCGCTTCGCGAATCGTCATGCGCTCCTCGTTGTGCTTCACCCGGTCGATCAGCACGATCGCGTTCGTGACGACGATGCCGATCAGCATAACGACGCCGAAGATCGCCGTAAAGTCCGGCGTAATGCCGGTTACGATCAAGCCCAGCACAGCTCCGATCGGCACGAAGAAAATCGAGCTAATGATCGCCAGCGGCGCCTTAAGCGTCTTGAACGTAAACACCATGATCAGGTAGACGACTCCGATGGAGACGATCATCATCATGAACAGGCTCATAATGTCGGCCGATTGATCCGCCGAAGCGCCGCCCACGTTCAGCTTGACGCCTTCCGGAGGCGTAACTTCCTTCAGCTGCTTGTCGATCTCGGCTCCGACTTTGGACAATTGCGAAGGCTCGACCGAAGCCGATACGCGGACGTAGCTGCTGCCGTCCTTGTGATAGAACGTCGTCGCTTGCTCCGACTTCACCCACTTCGCTACGGCAGACACCGGCTTCGGACCTTCGTCGGTCATGACGGTCAGTGACGACAGATCCTTCTCGGATTGCGGCTTGAGCGCCGGCTCGACGAAGACGGGAACCGTCTGTCCGTCCACAGCGATCGAACCGACCGGCACTGGGTTCAGCATGCCCTGGAGCTGCATGGCGATCTCTCCCGCTTTGGCTGCGGCCGGATCGACCTCCAGCGTGTAGATCGTCTTCTTCTCCTGCTGATTGCTCTCGACTTTCAGGACGTCCTTGATCGGAGCGATCTTCGCAATAACCTCTTCGGCCGTCTTGCCGATCGTTTCGAGGTTGTTGCCGGTAATGTCGATAATGACTTGCGTGGAGCCGCTGCTCGACATGAAGTCGCCGGCCGACACGTTCAGCTCCGCCTCCGGATAACCGCCCGCCTGTGCCTTCACTTCCTCCATCGCCGTTTCGGCATCCGCGCCCTTTTTCATTTTCAACATATAAGTGACGAGGGTCGGCGAGCTGACGGAGCCGTACTTGGCCGCATCGGAATTGTTGCCGTTGCTCATAGCGACCAACTCCACATCGTCCCGGCCCAGCAAGTAAGCTTCCAGCTTTAAGCCGTTCTCGAGCACTTGCTCCGCCGGAGTTCCCGGCTTGTATTGCAGATTTACGTTGACGTTCTCCGCGTTCGAGGAATCGATCGCGCCCTTCGGCATCGCCACGTAAGTGGCAATTGAAGCGACGAGCAGCGCGAACGCGCCGAGAATCGGCAGCCACTTGCGCTTCAGGTTCCATTCCAGCAGGCGGACGAACCGCTTCGAGGGCTGGTGCTCCTTAATGCTGGAATTGCGCAGCACGCCGGCGCTCATAAGCGGAATAAGCGTCAGAGCGACGAGCAGCGACGACAGCAGCGAATACGTCATCGTTAACGCGAACGGCAGCAGGAACGATTGCAAGCTGCCCCTCAGCAAGCTCATCGGCAGGAATACCGCGATCGTCGTCAGCGTGGAAGCCGTAATTGCCCGGGCTACCTCGGCGGTCGCGTCGATGATCAGCTCCTTGGAGAACTTCTCCTTCTGCAGCCTGCGGAAAATGTTCTCGATGACGACGATGCTGTCGTCCACGAGCCGTCCGACGGCGACCGCAACGCCGCCAAGCGTCAAAATGTTCAGCGTAATGCCCGACAGATCAAGCAGATACAGCGTCATCGCCAGCGACAGCGGAATCGAGACGATCGTCACGAGCGTGGCCCGAACGTTGCGCATGAACACGAGAATGACGATGGTAGCGAACAGGGCGCCGAGAAGCACTTCCCTCATCATGCTGTTCACCGAGTGAACGACCTGCTCCGACGTGCTGATCGCGACCTTCAACTCGATCGCCTTGTTCTCCTCGTTATGCTTGTCGATGATTTTCTCGACTTCATTGCCGACGGCGACCGCGTTGGAGTTGGCCCCCTTGGAGATGATGAACTCGATCGCCTCTCTGCCGTTGACGCGGAACAGGCTTTCCGCAGAATCGTCCAGCGTCACGTTCGTCACTTCGCCCAGCTTCACTCCCGGCACGACGGGAAGCTGCTTCAGCGTATCGACGCTCTGGAGATCGGCGACGACGTTCAGATTGACGATCTGGCCGTCCAGCACGCTCTCCCCGACCGCGGAAGAAGCGGTGCGCCCTTGCAGCACTCCGTACAGCGCCTGAAGCGGCACGCCCTTCTCCGCCAGCTTCGCGGCATCCGGTTCGATGCGAATGGAAGGCTGCGGCTTGCCGGCGACCATGACGGTGCCAACGCCGTCAATCGCGTTAAACTCGTCTCTGATCCGCTGCTCCAGCGTCTCCTTCTCCGCGTCGCTGACGCCGTCCGCGAACGCTAGCGTCACGAACGAGATCGGAATCATCGAGGTGTTGAGCTGCACGACGTACGGCGAGGATACGTTCTCGGGCAAGGAAACTCCGCCTACCGCCCTCTCGACCTCTTGCTTCGCTTCCTTCATGTTCGTGCTCGAATCGAAATTCAAGTTCACTTGCGAGAACCCGTCTCCCGATGTGGAGAACGTGTTCGTCTTCCCTTTGATGCCGGCCAGCGCTTGCTCGATCGGACCGGTAACCGCCCGATCCATCGCCGAAGCGTCATAGCCCGGACCGATGACCGACACGGTCACCTGCGGATTGTCCGCCTCCGGCAGAAATTCCATCGGAAGCTTCGTATAGCTCAGCACCCCCATCGCGAGTACCATGATGACGATGATGATCATCGCCGCTTTGTTGCGAAATGCTCCGTCGATTAAACTTTTCAACTTTCCGTTCCCCTTCCGCATAAGCGTGTTTTCATTGTTCAGCTTAACGGATAAACGTCCGGCCCGAGAATCGGCTGCAGACCGGACTTATACCTGGACTTGAGGCCGATAGCGAATCGGTCTTCGGTCTTCGCCGAAACCTCTTCCCGGCAGCGGTTTTCCGTTCCGTGATTGCCATTTTAAGGCGTCCGTGGATTTCGCACAGGTGTATTGAGTCACTTTGCCGGGGAACGATCGGATGACGAAAGTCATTTTCCTCTAAGGATGGCGAGATCGGAGCGTATGAAAAAAAGCCGTTCCTGCCGGCCAGAATAGGTCCGGTGGAACAGCTTAAATCGGACGGACGCGAAACGGCGATCAGGCATGCGCTTTTTGACGGCGGTCCTGGCTGCGGAATTGGGCGAGAAGTCCGAGCGCGGCGAGCGACAGAACGCCGGACACGACGAACGGCAGCCAAGACGTCGCTCCAAGCAGCGCCGCCCCGAGCAGCGGCCCGACGATCCGTCCCAGGCTGTCCATGGAGGAGTTGAGACCGGAGGCGACACCTTGTCCGACAGTCGTTTTCTGCGTGATGAGCGACGTAACGCATGGCTTGATTAACGAATTGCCGATGCCGAATATGCACAGATAGACGGTGGCCATTCCCCAACTGTTGGCCGTAAGCAGAAGGAAGAATCCGGCCGCCGAGATGACCAGGCCGATGGCGATATACTGGCCTTCCTGTCCGACCTTCACCCGCCTGCGGACGACGCCGCCTTGCACCAGCGCTCCGGCCAGCCCGCAGAAGAAGAACATCATGCCGACCTGCAGCGGGGTCACTCCGAACTTCTCCATGCCGAACAGTTGCAGCGTCGCTTCCAATATCGCGAGCGAGAACGTTACGAAGAAGGCTAGAACGTACAAATACTTAAGCGGTCCCTGGAAAGCCGTCCAGCGCGACACTCTCTTGCCTCTGTCCCGGGAAGCGCGCTTCTCCGGCGGCAGCGATTCGGTCAGGCTGAACCAGGCCGCGACGAATACGATCAGGGAAAGGGCGGACGCCGCGTAGAACGGCGTGTGAAGCGTAATTTGGCTCAGCAAGCCTCCGAACCCCGGTCCGAACGTAAACCCGAGCCCGATGCTCATGCCGACGACCGCCATCCCCTTCGTCCGCTCCTCTTCCGTCGTAATGTCCGCGACGTAAGCCACGATGCAGGATACGACCGCGCCGGAGAACAGCCCTCCGAGAACGCGCGACGCGTACATCATCCATAGATGGTCTCCGGACATGCCGAACAATAGGAAGCTTACCGCGAAGCCGATAACGCCCGTCATGATGACCGGACGCCTGCCGATCCGTTCGGACAAGCCCCCCCAGAGCGGGCTAAGCAGGAACGACATCAGCGAGTAGACGGCGAGCATCGCCCCCGTATGCCAGTTAGCGGATTTCTCGCTCGCTTCCGTCACAAGCTCGGGAAGTACCGGAATAATGATGCCGAATCCGATAAAAATCGTAAAGAGCATGAGCCCCACGATCGCTAATTTGCTTTTCACGCGAATTTCTCTCCTCTTGTTGTGCGATAAATAAAATAACGTGCCGAAAATAGAGCTTTTTGTACACTCACTTCTAATGATGGTAGCATATAAATCCATGCAGTTCCAAATCGCAACCGTTGACGTTTTGGTGACAAAGTTCGTCGCTTCGAGACAATAGTTGATTTCCCCCCTATTTTTGTTATACTCATGCTGTTTGGATAAAAGGCAACGTTTAATCCTCTGGCACGTCACGAGAAAGGCAGGGAACTTCTATTGGATCATAATCGCACTCCGCTATTCGACGCGCTGCGTTCCCATGCAAAGCAAAATCCGGTGCAATTCCATATCCCGGGGCATAAGAAGGGCGCGGGAATGGATCCCGAATATCGCGAATATATCGGACAAAACGTACTCGACATCGACTTGATCAATATCGCTCCGCTGGACGATCTGCACCAGCCAACGGGCGTCATTCTGGAAGCGCAGAAGCTTGCCGCCGACGCGTTCGGAGCGGATGCAACTTTCTTCTCCGTGCAAGGAACGAGCACCGCCATCATGACGATGATTTTGTCGGTGTGCGGCTCGGGAGATAAAATCATCGTGCCCCGCAACGTGCATAAGTCCATCCTCTCGGCGATCATCTTCGCCGGCGCGCGGCCCGTCTTCCTGTCCCCCGTCCGGGACACGAACCTCGGCATCGACCATGGCGTCACGACCCGGTCTGTTCGCCGGGCGCTGGAGCGACACCCTGACGCCGCCGCGCTGCTCGTTATCAACCCAACCTATTATGGGGTGTGCGCGAATTTGAAGGAAATCGTCGATCTCGCGCACGAGTACGACATGCCGGTGCTCGTCGACGAAGCGCACGGGGCGCTGATCCATTTCTCGGAGGAGCTGCCGCTGTCGGCGATGCAGGCCGGAGCGGATATGGCCGCGACGAGCGTCCACAAGCTCGGCGGCTCCATGACGCAAAGCTCGATTCTGAACGTGCGCAAAGGGCTCGTCAACCCGCAGCGCGTGCAGACGATTCTCAGCCTGCTGACGACGACGTCGACTTCTTACCCGTTGCTGGCGTCGCTCGATACGGCGCGCAGGCAGCTGGCGATTCGCGGCAAGGAAATCGCCGAACGGACGCTGCGGCTCGCGCAGAAAGGTCGGGAAGAAATTAACCGCATTCCCGGCTTATACAGTTTCGGAGACGATCTTCTCGGGGAAGAAGCGACCTACGATTACGATCCGACGAAGCTGACGATTCATGTGCGCCACCTTGGCATTACCGGATACGACGCCGAGAATTGGCTCCGCGAGCATTACAAGCTCGAGGTCGAGCTCAGCGATATGTACAATATTTTGTGCCTGATCACGCCAGGCGACGACGAAGCGTCCGTAGGCACGCTGATCGACGCGCTTAAAGCTCTGTCTGATGCCTACCACGCGGACTCCAAGGAGATCCCGGAAGTCGTCGTCGTCATTCCTGAGATCCCCCATCTCGCGCTGACGCCCAGAGACGCTTTTTACGGGGAAACCGAGCTGGTGCCGTTCAAGGAATCCGCCGGCCGCATCATCGCCGAATTCGTCTACGTCTACCCTCCCGGCATTCCGATTCTGCTGCCGGGGGAAGTCATCTCCCAGGAGAACATCGACTATATCGTCGACCACCTGGAAGTCGGCCTGCCGGTCAAAGGACCGGAAGACCGGTCGGTGACCAACGTCAAAGTCATCCTGGAAGAAACAGCCATCTCGTAAGGGAGTTCAAAAAGTCCGGCTTTGATCACGATGCAAATACAAGGAGCGGGTTCGACGTCGAATCTTGCATTCAGCCGGGCCTTCCGGTGCTCACGTAGGTTTTCCTACGCTCCGCTCCTCATTCCCTAAGCTTCATGCAACCTTCTTGGTGCTGAAAACCGAACTTTTTGAACAATGATTGAACCGGGAGTTCAAAAAGTCCAGCTTGCCGAAAGCCCGCCCTCCGGCGCAATGCGCGCCAGATAGGCGGGCTTTCATCGCTTCTGGAACCCGTTGCCAACGAAAGCGGGAAATGCTATCATGGGCGTGGGGGTGGAACCGATGAGTCAGAGCGCTTACATATCGCTTGTGCAAGGCTCGACCGTATCCGAGATCGATCTGGCGGGCGTTCAGGAACAGCTGCAGCGTTACAAGGAACAAGTGCGGTTAACGGGACAACAGTTGGGGTGGGATTACGCCGAATCGGCTTTTCCGTACAGCATCGAACAGAAGCCCGAAGCCGAAGGTCGCTGGTTTTATTTGAAAGGCACGTCCCCTCAGTACCGTTACATCGTCGTCGGCACCGGTCAACGGAGCAACGACGAACAATCTGTTCCTTACATTCACTTCGTGCTGCCGGACGACTCCACGCACGGAGACAAGTCGAAAGCCAACGAATTGTGCAAATGGATCGGCAAACAACTGCAGGCGGAAGTCCGCATGTTCAACGGAAGAACGATCTACTACAATCCGAGAAAATAAGATAAGGCTGACATCCCTTCGTCGTCGAAGGATGTCAGCCTTATTGCATCGTTGCGGGAGCGCAACTCAAGCTTGCCCGTTCTCTTGCGCGGCAAGTTCCTCGTATGCTTTCATGACCGTTTCCCATTCCTGATCGTCTTCGATGTTGACGAGAACTTCGTCTTCCCCGTCTTCTTCAACACGGAAAATGACGCCGTCATCTTCAGGATCGTTGCGGTCTAATAACACTGCGTATACGCGGCCATTGTTCTCGAATGTGTACACGAGCACCATCTCGTGTTCGTTGCCTTCCTCGTCCGTTACGATAAATACCGCTTCGTCGTGGTCATGATCGCAATTCTCGTCATGGACATGATCGCTCATAGTGAGCCTCCGTTCAATTCGGTTGTTTTTTCCTACTCACGTATCGTATCACTTCCGCCAACTAGGGTCAAACCGTAAAGAAAAAGCCCGTTCCGCTCTCGGTTCGGGCTTCGTTCTATTCGTTTACTGGGAAGTGATTGTTTTCTCCGAAATAACCTTAAAGGAGGATTCTCCGACCGGTCTGACCGAGAAACGCAGTGTGTACGCCCCAGCCTTGTCGAAAGTGTAGGAGATGTCTTCGACCGTGATCCAGAAATCGGATTTGCCGTCCGGGAAATTGCCATCGCCGGATTTACGCTGTTCGATCAGCACTTCATCCCCGTAAGGATCGGCGATCGTCAGCTTCAGGGCGCTGATGTCCAGCTTCAAGGAGTCTACCTGGATAAACGTGTTGAACTTGATTTTATCGTTCTTGTTCACGCCCGCGAAAATTTTCGGACCGACATTGGTTACCATATGAACGTTAGGCTTGTATACAATCGCCTTCCCGTCCTCCCTGACCACGATCGCCTGCAACCTGTCCGATACGACCTGGGAGGCAACGTAGAGCTTGTTGTCTACGATAATTCCTCCGTCGGCCACTTCGTCCGACTTCTTGTTATTAATCAGCACCCTCAATTTCTGGGATACGGAATCCGCATAAGCCACGCCGCCGCACAACAACGTTAACGTCGTAACCAGAACGATCAGTTTACGAACTTTCATGATTCGTTTCCTCCGTCTTTTCGCCGTCTCGTATAGCTTTCGTACTTGGTTATACTGACGCTCAAACGGAAAGTTGCGCGGGAATGTTAAAAATGGATGAAAAGTTTATCATTTTTCTTCAGCGGTCCAGTGTCGCATTATGCCGATTGCTGCGCTTGCCCGGGAAATCGCGTTTCATTGCCGACCGGGCAGCGTCAGTACGCAAGGAACGCCCTGACCTACGGCGCCGGGGACGTTCATCTGGGCCAAGTAACGAAGCCCCCTGGTGCATGGCGTCTTGCATACAGCGCATACGTCGGAAGTTACGATTCTCATCTGCGCCCGCTTCTGCTGCTCCGCCGCTGCCGACTTTTTCTTTTTGTTCACTTTGCTCATCGGCGATCTCCCTTTCGCACAGCCCTGGAAATAATAATTGTCTCCACAGACTATGCGCGAGCCGCCTATACCGCTACTGGCGTTTGTATGTTTTTTGGCTTGCCTTCTTACTTAGCAAGGTAAATTATGGTACATTGAATAAAGCTGAAATCTGCTTATGAGATTCCCCCTTCTTAGGAGGTACCGAGTTGAAGATCACCATGTTGGGAACGGGCAGCGCCTTTGCCAAAGCCTTCAATAACAACAACGCCATCATCGAAGCGGAAGGCCGTCTCCTGCTCGTGGATTGCGGAATTACCGCGCCCAAAGCGCTTCACGAGCTGGGGTACGGGTTTAACGACTTGCACGCGGTTCTGATTACGCACATCCATGCCGACCACATCGGCGGATTGGAAGAGTTCGCTTTCCAGATGAAGTTCGTCTACGGCCGCAAGCCGATTCTTTATATTGCCGATACGTTGGTTCGGCCGATATGGGAGCATTCCCTAAGAGGAGGGCTGCAACAAGAGGAGTCCGAGACGATTCACGACTTTTTTGACGTGCGGCCTTTGACGGTCGGAACCAGCCATCAACTGATGCCCGGCCTTGAAGTCGAACCCGTTCCTACTCGCCACATTCCGAACAAGCCGAACTTCTCGATGCTGTTTAACGGTTTTTTCTTTTATTCCGGAGACACCGTATTCGATTCAGACCTGCTGGAATCGCTCGTGCGCGACCGTGGCGTTAAGGTGATTTTCCACGATTGCCAGCTGCACCCTCCAGGCGCCGTCCATGCCTGTCTGCCGCAGCTGCTGACTCTGCCCGCGGAATTGCAGAAGCGGGTTTACTTGATGCATTACGGGGACGATCAGCCTGACTTCGTCGGCCGCACCGGCGCGATGAAATTCGTCGAACAGCAAGTCACCTACGAGATCGAACGGCTAACCCCCGACAATAATTCGTGATATGATAGTTGGGACACCGACCGAGGAAAGGAAGACGCTCGTTGCTTACCACGTTTATCATCGCCGGCGTAATCGCAGTTCTGCTCATCTGGATCGTGCTCTGGACGACCAAGAAAGCTTACTCCCGCAAATGGGACGATGAGGAATAATACGGAACCAGGGGTGGCCGGAGCGGATTGCAGCTCCAGTCACCCCTGATTTTCCTCTGTACGATACCGTTATCCTCGCCGATCCTCCTGCGCGGTCTCGGAAGTTCCCTCGGGCGGGCGATCCTGAGCTTGCGGAAAACGCGCCCAAGTCAGTTGTTTGTCATACGCAGACGTATCTTTATTCACGAACCGTACAACCGCAGCCATCACGCCACCGATCAGCGTGAACAAGCCGATAATCCACACCGCAAGCAATGCCGCGTCCCTCATTCTCAGCCCTCCTGCCGATACGCGCTGATGATACATATGTACGCGGCAGAAGCTCGAAACATCCCTTTTTTCGCTAGGATTGACGCTTGATTAGCTTGGCGTAGATTGTGCAAAACTTTTTTCGAAATTCGTGTTGACTTTGGATTCTGGGCTTGTTATTATATTACTTGTCGCCGCTAAACAAAACATGATCTGATAGCTCAGCTGGGAGAGCACCATCTTGACAGGGTGGGGGTCACAGGTTCGATCCCTGTTCAGATCACCATAATCTAAAGCTCAGAACCCTTGATACTCAAGGGTTCTTTTGTTTTGTATAAATCACCCGAGACTAAAAATCAGTCAAGCAGATCTCTCACGATGCCCTCCGACAGACTCGATCGCTATTCAGATCACCATACTCAAACTCCGAGAAGCCTTGATGTATAAGGCTTCTTTTCCATTTATTTTATGCGGTAAACGATCTTCGGATGGTGCCCTTCTGACCTACTGCCCGAACGGGAAGTTTACCTCGCCCCATTACGAACATATATTCCTATGAAGACCGCTTCAATTAAAGGGTAATGATAGAAATCGTCGAATTATTGATCAAAATGATGCATTTGGAGGTCGAAAACTGAGGTATTATCTCGCATATAACGGGAAACGTGTCAATGTACCGCTATCACGAGATGAAGCAATAAAGTTGCTCATGGAGACAAAGGGGGCCATTAAGGGACTGAGCATTATGGTATACGACGAAAAAGGGAAATTCGTCAGGGAGATCGGGAGGGATAGACGCCGATGAAGGACTTAAGCTTCCGCGCCCCACTTGTACGACATCCGTAGATCTTTTACAAAATCATCTGATCGGTCCGGCATTCTTTTGAGGATAGCGCAATAATTTTCATGACTGTTCGCATAAGATCTAACAATCGCCACTACTCCCCTTCCAGGAGGGAAATGACAATGAACAACAATTCCGAGGACGAACAACTCGCCAAGTCGAGAGACATTCAGATTGCCCGGCTCGCCTTTATCGGGGCATCCATTTCGACTATAGGGGACGGAATTTCGGCGTATGCAGCCGCTCTGGCCTTGGAAGTGCTCGAAGAGGCTAACAATCAACGCTCCCAGCCCTCTAGCAGCCATTTCAAAAACCTGGATCTCGCCCAAAAACAATTAGATTATTACATTCAGCAGCTTCAGCATATGAGACAGTGGATGAAATAGGTCGACGTTTGTTGTCCGGCTGCCGTTTACTTTGGAGCGGATTCTACACTTGTCCATTTCGTGCCGTAATGACGAAACATATACTAAGCCAATCCTATCTCACTGGAGGTGTAATCGCGATGGCTTTTAAATTGCATAATTTGAGGAGGTCCGGTGGCTTCTCGGGAGGCGCCGCGGAACGCAGCGGCGGATCTGTTGGACGTTCCGAAGGCGTTAGCGCGCGCAGCCTGGGGTCGGCGGGGCGCTCGGGCGGCTCCGCTGGACGCAGCGCAGGATCTGCTGGACGTTCCGAAGGCGTCAATGCGCGCAGCTTGGGATCCGCAGGACGCTCCGGCGGCTCTGCAGGGCGCTCCTAAGGTTCGAGCGGACGCAGCGGCGGTAACCGCTCGTAATTGGACTGCGGCCGTTTGCCTGTGTACAAGCGGAAAATGTCGCAATCTGTGCGATAGTACTGTCCCTGTATTCATCCCGTCATAAGCTATAGGGGTGATGAGCGATCATCACAATAACCATACGGCGGTGATAGTATGAGTTACCCTATAGCTGGCGGCGGTTCGGGAGCTGCGATCGCTCTTGTCCTCTTTGTCCTCCTGGTCATCATCTTGAGAGCCGGATTCTAATTTCGGCTTCACACCCCACTTTCCCCGCAGCGCTCTCAAGGAGCCTGCGGGATTTTATTTGTCGTTATACCGCTATTCTGCGAACGTCCCCGAACAAGTGCAACCTTTTCCAACGCATCGGCGTCTACAATACCAACTAGAAGTCATTTCATTACCAAACGGAGGGGACGAAGATGAAACCAAGATTTCGCAAGTCGATTTTTTTGCTCGTACTGATTGCCGTACTCAGCTTTACCACCGCCGGCTCGGCTTTTGCGGGACAAGGAAGTTCGAAGGAAGCCGACAAAAAGGGGATAACCGTCGCCAAAGCGGTCAGCGCGATCGTCAAAGGGCTGGATCTGAACATCGACCATATCCGCTTCATCAAAGAGCCTAAGGCAAGCGATTATTACTCGAAAGTTAAAGATGACGCACCTTATGCCAACGATTTTATTATCGCTCAGTTTAACGGTCTGGATCTGCCGAAAGACGTCAATCCTTCCGCCAAAGTCACCCGCGAGCAATTCGCCAAATGGCTCTATGGCGCCCTTAGCCAAAAAGGAGAATATGCCTGGATTGAAATCTTCATTAACGTCTCCGACGCGAAGCTTATTTCGGACGGCAATATGGAGAGCATTCAGAAGCTGCTGATCGCCAAAATCTTCACGCTGGACGGCAAGCAGCGTTTCCACCCTAAGAACGGGGTTACCCAAGCACAGGCCGACATCCTCATTGCCAGAACGGTCAAGTTTATCCGCGATGCATCGCCTATCGAAGAACCGGCGCCGTCTATTTTCAACAACGCCACGCTTTCGACCGAGAAGGTTACGGACGAAGTCGTTAAAGTTACCGTTACCGCGACTGCTCCACATCCCGGGTACGGCATCGAAATTACGGGCATTTCTTTCGTCAAAGGCGAAGCAGTCATTCAATATAGAGCGATTCTTCCCGATCCCGATAAAATGTACCCTCAAGTGCTAAGAGACATTTCCGTCTCCACGTACATCTCGACAGGGCTTTCGCCTGTTTTGGGCGCAGAGCAACCTGCGGTTCCGTTTCAGGGGTAACCATGAGAAAGAAGGCCGTCGGCTTGCCGACGGCCTTTTGCGTTCCTAAACTAGGAACCGGTAGGACATGATTACATTATAAGTGCAGTTCCATAGGATCGTTGCATAGCGTATACCCGTTCCTTGAATAGAACTCCTTGCCCTCTTCGCTCGGCCAGACGATAATGAATTCATACTTGCTTGCCGCAGCCCACTCGCGAATCGCTTGTAGAAGTCGGCTTCCGATTCCTCTCGACCGATACTCCGGGTCCGTGTAGACGTTCGTCATGTATGAACTCGAAATCATCGCTCACACCCGGCTGGTGCTCCAACGTGAACTCCCAGCGCATGAGAACGAGCGCATTAATGTCTCCCTCAGCGGCTTTTCGAATGTTCATGACTGCCCTCCTGCATGTCATCTCTGAAATGAAAATGCTCATGATCCACTCCGTCCATTCCAACCAACTTGCCGCTCTTTTTATGATAATAGGGAAACATCCGATTGACAGGCAGCTTTAGCAATTGATAATTCATGTCTCGCGACAATGCTCCCAGCTCTTCTACGGCTCTGGCACGGCAAGTGTAGAGTGCTATCGGATAGAAGTTCGGAAACACGTCCGCCTGATTTGCCACGAAAATCGCCCAAACGCACTCATCTTCCACGTTATGTACCGTGCCATTATCCAGCAACCGCGAAGCGTGCTCTAGAATCGTAAGGTCCCGAAGAAGCATAAAGCTTGTAGAGTAATCTTCGCAACGATCGATCAAATTACGAAGTTGGGCGATAGCCTCTTCGAGACTCATCCACTTCACTCGCATACCCAACTGAGTTTCCTCTTCGGTCAACGCAATGTTTCCCGGTTGCTTTGTCGTTTTGGCGATATAACAATAAGATCGCTGCATGAACTGATTTCTATTTTTGTGTTCGTCGATATATCCAATTGCTTCAATGATAACAGCATCATAACCCGTTTCTTCCTTTATCTCGCGCACGAACGCCGCTTCCCTCTCTTCACCCTCCTCTACACCGCCTCCAGGCAGCTTG